>CAYLSL010000142.1:0-4464 GCA_964386615.1 uncultured Veillonellaceae bacterium | reverse complement strand
TAGTGACCGTTGCTTTGCCCGCCGCCCGGGCCAGGATTTTTTCGATCGCATGCATAACCGTCATTCCTCCTGATTTTTTGTTGCGCGTTTTCGCCTGTTTAATGCGGTTCATGGTTTGTTAATGGTTTCTGTTCACTCCTCCCTGTACCCTCCCTACACTGATGTCAGTTATCTATGCAAAAATAATGCCAACTGGCCAAAACAGCCATTATCACCGTACTTCGCAAAACAACCGTTGCATTGAAACGGTTTTTGCGGTATCTTTGTTTTATAACGTTTCATATCGTTTCAGGAGGTTGCCGATGATTAGTTTTCTTGCCCCTGACGAAAAAATATACGCCACTGCCCAAACCACTCTGGCCGCGTCCCACCCTGATATCCGGATTGAACAGGGACTGCTCAGCGCTGGTGTGGAAAAAGCCGCCGAACTCATTCATGCCGGGACGGAAATCATCATCAGCCGCGGCGGTACCGCCAGGGCGATCAAGCAGGCATTCCCTGCGACCATCGTTGTCGAACTGCCGATCACCGGTTTTGACCTCCTGCGCACTGTCGACCAGGCCCGTCGCCTTGGCGGTCGGATCGGAGTCGTCGCCTTTGCTTCGATGGTGGTCGGCATCGACTGCTTGCCGGAGATTCTCGGCGTCGATCTGCGTCAATATCCGATCGAAAACGAATTCGAAGCTGAGGCCAAGGTGTTGCAAGCTTGTCGCGAAGGCGCCGAAGTCATTATCGGCGGAGTCATCACCGGCCACACGGCGCGCAAGCACAATCTGCCGCACGTTTTGATCGAGAGCGGCGGCGAAGGCATCCTTCAGGCAGCGTTGGAAGCAAAACGGATTTACGCGGCCCGGTTGGCCGAAAAATTAAAAAGCAGCCTGTTCCGCACCGTGCTCGATTATTCATACGAAGGCGTCGTTTCGATCAACCAGGATCGCCAGGTCGTCATCTGCAATCCGGCGGCAAGCAACCTCAGCGGCCGCAAGCAGGCAGAAACGCTTGGTCAACCGATCGACAAAGTGTTGCCAAGGCTTAATCTGGAGCGGGTGCTGGCAACAGGTCAGGAAGAATTGGGGCAGATCATCGAGTTGGGCGGCAGCCAAATCCTCTGCAATAAAGTTCCGATTCTGGTGAATGGACGCAGTGCCGGCGCCGTGGCAACCTTTCAGGAAACCGGAAAAATCCAGCAATGGGAAGCCGCCATCCGCAAAAAAATCTACGCCGGCGGTCACGTCGCCACGTTCCATTTCAGCGACATTATCGGCGCTAGTCCCTCAATCCGCGAAGCCATCGCCATGGCCCGCGAATTCGCCGTCACCGACTCATCGGTTCTCATCACCGGTGAGACCGGCGTTGGCAAGGAAGTGTTCGCCCAAAGCATCCATAATGCCAGTCCGCGCGATGCCAAACCTTTCGTTGCGATCAACTGCGCCGCCTTGCCACCGCCAATCCTCGAAAGCGAACTGTTCGGATACGCTGGCGGCGCATTCACCGGCGCCAACCCCAAGGGCAAGGCCGGCTTGCTGGAAATCGCCCATGGCGGCAGCTTGTTTCTCGACGAAATCGCTGAAATGGATTTTGGCATCCAGAGCAAACTGCTGCGGGTCATCCAGGAAAAACGGGTGATGCGGCTCGGCAGCGACCGGGTGGTGCCGGTGGATGTCCGGATTATCGCCGCGACCAATAAAAATCTCAAAACGTTGATTCATGAGCAGAAATTTCGCGCCGACCTGTATTATCGCCTGAATGTGCTCCGGCTAAGACTGCCGCCGCTGCGGGAACGCAAGCAGGACATCCCGCTGTTCGCCCACCATTTGCTGAGCCGCTATGAAAAAGCAGCTCCACGCAAACTGCACTGGGGACCGGACGCCCTGGAACGACTGGTCCAGAACACGTGGCCAGGCAATGTACGGGAACTGCAAAACATCATCGAACGGGTCGTGGCAGTCTGCAAGCAGGACTGCATCTCTGCCGAATTGGTCAGCCGCGTCATGCGCGATGACGACGATCAGCAGGAAACCTATGTCGCCGCAGTCTGGTCGCCCGCCGACGAGCAGGAAGCGATCCGGCAGGCGCTGGAACAGACCCGCGGCCGATTGGCGGCAGCAGCAGAGCTGCTTGGCATCAGTCGCTCCACTTTGTGGCGCAAACTGAAAACCCTGGGGCTTAGTCCTCGCCGCCGCTGACCAACCGCGGCACAGTAAGGCTGCCCATCGGCATCAGCGTGATTGACGGCGCCGGCCCGAGTTTGGCATAAGCCAGCGCCAACGCCTCCGCCATGTCTTTGGCCGGCGTGAACAGCAACATCCGGGCGAATTCCGGCGCCATGCCGGAAACAAGGATGAATTCGGCCTTTTTCATCAAGCGCGTTACCGCATAAGCCTTGTGCGCGCCGATCTGGAAGTCTTGCCGCACCTTAGCTTCGACGGCTTCCGGCGTTCCACACTGCTGCATCATTTTCTCATATTGGGCCGACCCCGATCCCTCTTCGCATTCGCCGAGGATAATCACGACCCCGCCCTCACGGACAGCGCACCAGGCGTTGTCCATTGTTTTTTGCAATTGATAGACGTTGATATCCTTCGGGTAGCCGCCGCAGGAGGCGATAACCAGATCGGTCTCCTGCCGGATCGGCGCGCCGTACACTTCATCGACAAAGGCGCAGGCTTCGCGGTGCGCGTTGATGTAGTGTCCGGCAAACACCTTCAGGAACTGCTTTTCCTCGTTCAGCACGACATTGAGCAAAAACGAGGGCCGACACATCTCGGCGCCTTCGATCTGATCGTGATAGATCGGGTTGCCTTGGAGTTTGCCGATGACCGCGTTCGGGTCAAACATCATGCTGTGGTTCTTGCGGATGGTTTCGTAGGCCGCCACACCGGGAAACAGCGCCTTGCGTCCGCCGCCGAAGCCGGAAAAGAAGTGGTGCACCACGCTGCCGGTCAGGATGATGTGGTCGGCTTCCGCCACTTTCTTATGGAAATACACCGGCGTGCCGCGGGACGTCTCGCCAAAATACTGGAACTGCGACGGATCTTTGCAGTCACTGTTGTACATTTTGATTTTCGCCGCGACCTCCGCGCCGACTTCCTCGATCATCTCGGCTTCCGTCATCAGGCGATGGCTGCCCAGCGCAAACACGATGCACATATCCTCATAGGGCACGCCGACCGCATGGATCTCGTCAATCAAAACCGGCAGAAAGACATGGGTGTTTGCCACCCGGGTCGGATCATTGACAATAAACGCAACGGTCTGTCCAGGACTGACGATCTCCCAGAGCGGCGCGGCGCCGAAAGGGTCCCGGATCGCCGCTTCCACCGCAGCGACCGGGTCCGGTAAAACAGGATAATCCTTGATTGTCAGTTCCGCCCTGACCAGCGCCGGATCGAGCGAAAAACCGACTTCTCCGTGCCCGTACTTGTAACGATACTGCTTCATGTCCACCGCTCCCTTTTCGTTTTCATCAAGGGGTTACTATTAGTAACCCACCACATACTCCTCTTTTTTTTCGCGTTTTAGGCCTCAGCCTGCCGACCGGTCAAATCCTTGATCACTTCACCTGCCAAAATCAGGCCTGCCACCGACGGCACAAACGAAATGCTGCCGGGGATCTGCCGGCGTGAGCTGCCAACCGGAACCTGTTCCTCGGTTGCCAGCGGCTCCAAAGGCTTTTCCTGCGAATACACGACTTTCAGCGACGGAATGCCGCGAGCCCGCAGTTCATACCGCATCACTTTCGCCAATGGACACATGCTGGTTTTATATATATCCGTCACTTCGAACCGGGTCGGATCCAGCTTGTTGCCGGCCCCCATGCAACTGATCACCGGAATGCCTTTCGCCTGGCTCCGCACGATCAGATCGATCTTGGCGCTTACCGTATCGATCGCGTCTACGACGTAGTCGTACTTTTCGTCGAAGAATTCCTCGGCATTCTCCGGCAGATAGAATTTCCTCAGTGTTGTGACGGTAGCCTGCGGGTTGATATCCAGCACCCTCTCGCGCATCACCTCGACCTTCACTCTCCCCACCGTGCGTGTCGTGGCGTGCAGTTGCCGGTTGATGTTTGTCAGACAGATACAGTCGTCATCAACCAGAGTCAGTCTGCCAATGCCGGCCCGGACCAGCGCTTCGACCGTAAAGCTGCCGACACCGCCGATGCCGAAAACCGCCACATGGCTGCCGGCGAGCTTTTCCATCGCCGCTGCGCCAAGCAGTAATTCGGTCCGTGAAAAAGCATGCAACTCAGCCATCTACGTTCGTTCCCCCGTTCGTCTGCTTACGAACGTCACCGGTAACATAAAATGTGGTTTTGCCGACCGCGACCAGTGCTCCTTCTCGATTGCGGACCTCCACCGCGCCGTTGGCGATCCGTTTCCCCTGGAACACCACCCGCGCCGTGGCCGTCAGTTCGGTGTCCAACGCCACCTTGTCAAAATAGTTGGTCGAAGTCTCGATGGT
>CAYLSL010000141.1:0-4465 GCA_964386615.1 uncultured Veillonellaceae bacterium | reverse complement strand
GCATCCACGCTAAACAACAGGTCAAAATATCCGTTTGCAAACGGCAGCCCTTTGGTTGCGTCGACAGAAATCGGCACGGCCTTGTCAGCAATCCCGATCGATTGGAACCGCTCATAATTCTCCGTCGGTGAAATCCAAAGATCGGCGGCGAAAACAGACGCACCGTATTTTTTTGTCAATAGCAACGTGGAAAGACCGCACCCGCAGCCGAGGTCCAGGACCCGCATTTTTTCGTTGATGTTGAGATGTGAGGCCAATTCCTCGGATACCCGCATCGCATTCGGCCCCATCATGTTGGCTTTCAAGAACTCCAGGTTGTTATGATCAGCAACGAATTGGTTGGTAAATGAATACATTTCTATTCTTCCTTTCTTTTTCAGCCTTACAGAAAGAAAATAAAAAACGCAGTATGCTGCTACTGCGCTACAAATTACACCATTTAGATGGCGATGTGCTCAATCTGTAAGGCAGTTTATGGTAACACAAATAAAGCAGTGCAACTGCTCATTTTATGTCCGCAACCTAAACTCTTACAGAACGACCGACATCAACTCACTCCTTCTTTCGTGACGTACTATATCATGCTGCCAGCAATTTTTCAAGGGCAATGCCCTGCTTATTCCCTGTCAAACTTGATATAATGCAGAATGGAAGTAATGGCAAAGAGTGGGTGAAGGGTATGAAAATCGAAGAGTTCAAATTAGAAGTATATTTTGGCAAACATGAATTCACGGCGCCCTACTTGCTGACGCAGTCGGACTGCGAATCGATGTCGATTCAGGATTTGCTCAGTTTTGAGCCGGGTGCCAGAGAAGAGTTTTTAAATGTTTGGCTTGGCTATACCGAAGTGCCGGGAAATCCGTTACTCAGAAAAGCAATCTCCGATTTATACACCACGATGGCGCCAGAAAATATCATTGTCCATGCCGGCGCGCAAGAGCCGATCTTCAATTTTATGAATGTCCTGTTAGACAAGGGCGATCACGTGATTAGCCAGTTTCCAGCCTACCAGTCATTGTTTGAAGTGGCCAATGCCATTGGTTGTGAGGTTTCCCACTGGTGTTTCGAACAGGGGCAAAATGGCTGGCTGCTGGATATCAACCAACTGGAGCCTTTGATCAAGCCAAATACAAAGCTTATCGTACTGAATAGTCCCAACAATCCTACCGGCTACACGCTGACGCAAGCAGAAATCGCTGCCATCGTGGCAATCGCCAGAAAACATAACATTTACGTATTTTGTGACGAAGTTTACAAAGGGGTCGAACTCGACGGCATTCCGCGGCCCTGGTTGGCCGATTGCTATGAAAAAGGCATCTCCCTGGGGGTGATGTCAAAATCCTATGGTCTGGCCGGACTGCGAATCGGTTGGTTAGCGACCAGAGATCAGCAGCTTGGCAACCAATTGATCAAAATGAAGCACTACACGAGTATTTGCAGCAGTGGGCCGTCGGAGTTCCTCTCGATTGTTGCCTTAAAGCACAGTAATGAAATATTGGACAGGAATTTAACGATCATCCGGGAAAATTTGAAAACCGCCGAAGCATTCTTCAGCAGATATCCCGATTTGTTTGTATTCAATCGACCGATGGCTGGGCCGGTTGCATTTATCAAGCTGAATATTGCAATGCCCATCGCAGAATTTTGCGATGCGTTGGTCAAAGAAAAAGGAGTTCTGTTGTTGCCTGCCCCCATCTATTCATACCCGGGTCAATATTTCAGAATGGGACTGGGCCGGAAAAACTTTGCCGAAAGCTTGGCGAAGTTCGAGGAATATCTGGCAGGATTTATTGCACTTCCATAGAAAATCTAATTCAGCTGAATATTCGCAAAATATTGCGACTCATTGAGCAGAAGTGAGGGGAGGGAAACCAATGAAACACCAGAATTTAGCGTTAACAGTCATGCTTTTGGCACTGGCATTCCTGCTTCTGGGATCAGGCGTCACCTCTGCGGTAACACCGGGCATTGACATTACCTCACCCAAGAGTTCCGATGTAGTGGTTGTCGGTTCTACAATCACGGTTGCCTGGACATGGAGCGGCGATCCCGGTCCGCTCAAGTTCGACCTGGTCGACACCGACGGTTTCGTCAAGTACCCTGTCGCCGTCAATATCGGCAAACCGCAAAAATCGATGTTATGCAGCATCCGTGCCCAAAGCAGCTACAACTGGAGCAAGCGTCATAAAATAGTGGCACGCACCATGAACGGCAATAAAGTTGTCGGGGAATCGGACCCCTTCACCCTTCAGGCGCCCGAAATCACAGCCAGCCTGCCGACACGCGGTACAGTCTGGCCAGCCGGCGTATCCAGCATCATCCGGTGGTCGCCGACAAGTCTGCCTGGTACCGGCAAAATCGAACTTGTGCGCAAGTCTGACAACCAGCCGGTGCATGTCATCACGGGTTCGGTCCCGTTTTCGCAGGGGAGTTTCAGCTGGACACCCGCCAAAACCTTGCCAGCCGCCTTTGACGGCAAGGAGTTTTTTATCCGGGTCTGGAATACCGCAATTGGCACATGGGGTGACACAGGTTCCTTCAAACTCGACCTTTAATTAACTGGAGGTGTCAGCAATGCGCTATGGAAAAATGACTGTCCTCCTGCTTGTTCTCGCATTCTGTTTTATTTCATTTACCGCCGGGTCGGCCACTCCCTCAGCTCCGGCCAAAGTTACCAAAGTAACCCTTTCGTCCAGTCCCCCCACCCCAATCGACAATAGCGAGTTGCGGTATGATTTGACGGGGTCGATTACGACGGACGGTCCCGCAACAGTAACCTACTACTGGATACGCAGCGACATCAAAGTTCCCGACTCCCACAAAATCAGCTTCAACGCTGCCGGCACACAAAATGTTACAAGCCATCTGCATGTCAACAAAACCGGGCAGGTACAGCGCATATGGGTAGAACTCAAAATTACCAGCCCAAACCAGATCGTCTCGAGAAAACTTGAGATCACTGTGCCTGCAGCCAAATAAACAGGGCGGACTCTAGTATTTTATATGCATAAGCGGAGGTGTTATCATGAAAACAGGTTCCACTCACTGGAGAATCCTGTGTTTGACACTCCTGGCATCTCTACTTGTCTTTAACACTTGTGATGCAGCGGCTAACGGGCTCGTGGCCCAATATAAATTCAAGGCAGACTTTAATGACTCATCCGGGAACGGCTACAATGGATCCGTTGTCGGAGCAGTATCTCTGGCAGAGGATAATGTTGTTGGAAAGCACGCCGTATTCAGCGGCGGATATATCGATGTCGCTCAGGGGTCTGCCCTGCATCTGCAAAACACTTTCGCCTTGTCAGTCTGGGTTCAAGTGGATTCATCACAAAGCGGCAATAAAGTCCAGTCCATTTTTTCCAAGATGAATGACGCCGGCACGCATAATATTGTTCATGCATATACCCGAGGCACGTTTGGCGCCAGAATGGATGTACTGTTTGGTAAAGGGGGAAATTTCCTGGTAACCGGCGGTCCATACGATAACTATGGCATGGGCAATAACTGGACCCACTTGGTTTATTCCAGCGACGGCAGCAAACTCCATCTGTATGTCAACGGCGTATTGAAGGGCTCTTCGCGCGATATCCAACCCGGAATGTCCATCGTCTCGTCCAATGGCAAGGTGCGAATAGGAACCGGCAACGATACAAGCAACCAAGGCTTGTTCTTTATCGGCAAGATGGCTGATTTACGCCTGTACAACAGAGCTCTGGGAGTGGATGAAATTCATTCGCTTCATCATTCCGGCGCCAACAAATCCGAATAGTATCGCAGTTTTTCAAATAAACCATTGCTTCGTCATTCAATGAAATGCTATAGTATTTATGAAGAGATTACGGGAGTTGAAAAGATGAAAATTCTTTCTTGCTAAAAAATTAATGGCATAACATGGCCCATCAGGTTTATTTGTTATGCGTATGCAAGAAAGAAAAAATTCTTTTCCCGCAAGTAACATATCTTTGTCATGCCTACCGGTTGGGCGTGATGTTGTTGCATTGTTATGGGCTGCAAGAATTAACTTTCTTGCAGCCCATATTTTTTTGTGCAGGAGGATTATCATGTCACTGATCAATGTAACCAATCTTACTTTTGCCTATGATGGCAGCTATGACAATATCTTTGAAAATGTCAGTTTTCAGCTCGATACCGACTGGAAACTCGGTTTCACCGGTCGTAACGGACGCGGCAAGACCACTTTTCTCCAGTTGCTGCTTGGTAAATACGAATATAGCGGCGCAATTTCAGCCAGTGTGAGTTTCGAATACTTCCCCTTCGCGGCGCCAAACGCTGCCGACAATACCCTCGCGGCCATAGAAAGCGTTCATCCGGCAATCCTGCATTGGCAACTCTTGCGCGAACTTTCACTGTTACAAGTAGACGAAGACGTTTTGCAGCGGCCATTTGCCACCCTCTCTCCCGGAGAACAAACAAAGGTGCTGTTGGCGACCCTGTTCCTCAA
>CAYLSL010000140.1:0-4564 GCA_964386615.1 uncultured Veillonellaceae bacterium | reverse complement strand
GCTGAAAACATAGTTCATTATCAAACCGTGGCCGATTCACTCCACTTTCTTGGTTCCGCCAGACTCTTCATGCTGGAAAGCCCGCTCGGCGACAGCGGGAATGAAGGCGGCTATAGCCTATGCGTCACACGGCGGGACTGGAGTGAAACGGTCGGGCGTGTTCTTCCCGAAGCCTTCGCAACCGAGCCGCGCTGGCGGCAAATCGCCACGTTCTTTGATCGTTGGTACGCCGGCGGCATATGTGCCGAGGCGATCGACGGACTTTGCCTCGAGGTGGACGTTGCCGGTACACCGCCACCGGTTCCTGTTCCCAGCCTTTTTTTTGGCGTCACCCTCGAAACGGCGGACGAAACGATAAATACGATCGGCAAAGGGATGCAGGTTTTCGAACAGGAGATTTCCCAAACCCAACGGCAGCTATTGCAGGCCTTTATGCAAAATGTCGGACCAGCCTGCAAAGGGATGTTTGTCGGGCTCATGCTGTCCCGCCCTGCGTCGCCGTTGCGGCTATGCACCTGTGGCGCCGACCTGCCGGCTGTGCTGGCGGCAATAAAAAAAATCGGGATTAACACCCTGGACGGGCATCCCGATTGGCAAGAGTTTCTTCAACGTGGGCTGTACTGTTCACACGTGGACATCGACATTGGCGATACCTGTGGGGCCAAGGTGGGCATTGAGGTCAAATTTCTCTCGGCCATGACCGTCCATCAGCAGAGGAAAACGACGCATTGGCCCGATTTTATGGAGTGGCTCGTCGATAAGGGCTGGTGCATGCGGCAAAAAAGCCAGGCTGCCTTGAACTGGACAGGCGGCCGCCGCTACTGCCCAGACCTCTTCGACTTCACCGGCCCGGCTCCGGTTATTCTCCGCAGCCTCAACCACGTCAAGCTGGACTTCCTGCCGAATCGTCCGCCGCAGGCCAAGGTCTATCTGCGGTACGAGATCGGCTGAAGCGCCGGACAAGAGGGAAATGGGCAGGAGATATCACCAGTTTGAGGGATTGATGTAATGTTTATATTTTTCCCACTCTTCCGGAGATATCGGTTCCGGGTCCTCACTCCCGCCGGACAAGGCGCCCAGTTCTTCGTCGCTCAGCATCTCCCGCTGGTGGGCCAGTTCTTCCAGCGTGAAATCAAAGCCTGCTTTTCTGACGAAGGCCTCGCGTGCCGCAGGGTCTGCGATTTCCTTGATCGTATTAGCAAATTTTCCGTCGCTTGCCATTTTTGCCACAAATGCTTTTGCTGATTCGCTGCTCATGGGAAATCCCCTTTCTTGCATTATTAGGAATATTATACCATCCTTACTCCCGTTGACAACCGTTTCCCCCATCAGTTATAATTACGATTAATTCAATCATCCAAATGCGATGAGCAGGAGAAGTACGCGGGAGAAGTTCTTCAGAGAGCCGGGGGTTGGTGCGACCCGGTGAATGGACCAGCCGAAATACACCTGGGAGCAGCAGGCCGAAAATTCGTTGAGTAGGTCGCGCCGGAGCGCCTCCGTTATCAAAGGCTAGGGTATCGGATTTCCTGTACCTGAAGAGAGCGGCTTGCATAGCAAGCAGGGTGGTACCACGGTGATAAATATCCCGTCCCTGATTTTAGGGGCGGGATTTTTTATATCCAATTTTGCCGAAATCAGTATTTCAATGGCAAGTGTAGTACAGTAGAATGGAAGGGGAAATGAAACCATGATTATTGTAATGACAGCAGGAGCGGCCCCGGCGGATATCGACCGGGTAGTAGGCAAGGTAACCGAGCGGGGGCTGAAGGTCCATCTATCGGAAGGCAGGTTTGTCACCATCATTGGTGTGGTGGGCGACAAGAAGCTGCTGCAGGATGTGCCGCTCGAAGCGATGACAGGCGTGGAAAAAGTCGTGGCGATCACGTCGGGCTACAAGCTGGCCAGCCGGCAGTTCAAACCGGAAAACTCGGTGATCGATGTGGACGGGGTGCAGATCGGCGGTGACAAACTGGTCGTGATGGCAGGGCCCTGCGCGGTGGAAAGCCGTGAGCAACTCTTGGAATCGGCCGCCATCGTGAAACAAGCCGGCGCTACTTTCTTGCGCGGCGGTGCCTACAAACCGCGTACTTCGCCCTACTCATTCCAGGGGTTGGAGGAGCAGGGACTGAAATTTCTTGCCGAGGCGCGCGAAGTGACCGGCCTGAAGATCGTGACCGAAGTGGTCGATCCCCAGTCGGTGGCCGTGGTCGCCGAATATGCCGATGTGCTGCAGATCGGCGCCCGCAATATGCAAAACTTTCAACTGCTGAAAACCGTGGGACGGGCCGGCAAGCCGGTGCTCTTGAAGCGCGGTATTGCCGCTACCATCGAAGAGTGGCTGAATGCGGCGGAATATGTGATGAATGAGGGGAATTACAAGGTGATGTTATGCGAACGCGGCATCCGGACCTTTGAGACGGCGACCCGCAATACGCTGGATCTGAGCGCGGTGGCCGTGCTGAAAAATGCCTGCCATCTGCCGATCATCGTCGATCCCAGTCACGGCACTGGCCACTGGAAACTGGTCCGGCCGATGGCCCGGGCCGCTGTGGCCGCCGGAGCAGACGGACTGATGATTGAAGTGCATCCGAAACCGGATGAAGCGATGTCTGATGGCATGCAGTCCCTGACGCCGGAAAACTTTGCGTCATTGATGACAGAGGTCGACGGGATCGCCAAAGTGATGGGGCGCAATCAAACATGAGCCGCATACGGGTGGCAATTCTCGGCCTCGGTTTGATCGGCGGCTCGCTGGGGCTGGCGTTTCGCCAGTCCGAAACGAATAATGTAGAAGTTACCGGCTATGCCCGGCGGGCAGCGACCGGTGAACTGGCGCTGGCGATGGGCGCGGTCGATGCTATGGCGGAGACGCCGCAGCAAGCGGTGCTGGGCGCCGATTTTGTCTTTATCTGCACGCCGGTTTTGCAAATGCTGTCGATGGCCGAAGCGGTTCTGCCGGCGATGAAACCGGGCGCGGTGCTAACCGATGTGGGCAGTACCAAGGGTTGGTTCATGCAGAAAATCAGCCGCCTGCTGCCGCCGCACATCCACTATATCGGCGGCCATCCGATGGCCGGACGTGAACGCAGCGGCATGGAAGCCGCCCAGCCCGACTTGTTTCAGGATAAATGGTTTCTGTTCACGCCGTTTACCGATACGCCGCCCGAGCTGCTGAACCGGCTGCGTCAGCTGATTTCGCTGACCGGCGCCAAAACGGCGGAACTGGACGAGCAGACCCACGACCAGATCACCGCGGTGATCAGTCATGTGCCACATGTGGTTGCCGCCGGACTGGTTCACCTTTTGCGCAAACAGAATGATCCGGGGCAGACGGCCCGTTTTATTGGCGGCGGCTTTCGCGATACGACCCGGATCGCTTCGTCAGACGCCGATATGTGGGCCGACATCTGCATGACGAATGGTGACAATATCGCCGCCGAATTAGATGCGACCGCCGATTTGCTGGCTAACGCGGCAAAAATGATCCGTTCCGGTGACCGGCTGGGTTTGCACAAATACTTCACGGAAGCAAAACAACTGCGGGATGATTTGCTGAGTCAGGAAAAAAAGCTGAAATAAGGTTAAATAAAAAAAGTCGCCAGTTTGGCGATTTTTTTATTTTTTCAGCAGGAAAAGGTTTTGAATCGTCGAATTATTATTTCTGCAAACGATTGCAGAAACGTTTGCAGGCAGGAGGATTTTGTTTGGTCAATATCAAGGAAGTGGCTGCGGAGGCTGGCGTATCGGCCAGCACGGTGTCACGGGTACTAACAGGAAATATTCCGGTCAGTGATATTACGAAAACCCGTGTGTTGGCGGCGGTGGAAAAACTAAACTATCAGCCGAACGCCTGTGCCCAGGGATTGAAAGGCGGGCGCCTGCATACGATCGGCCTGGTGATTCCCAATATCCGCAATCTGGTTTTCCCGGCGGCGATCCGCGGCATAGAAGATACTGCCGGCAAACATGGCTATACGGTGGTTTTGTGCAACACCGATGAAGATGAAGACAAGGAACGCCTGTATATCGACAATCTGCGGCGGCGTTTGATTGACGGATTTATTTTTTCCACGGCCAGGCCGGGGCATGAATATCTGTTGGATTTGCCCGCTGAAGGCGTGCCGGTGGTTTTTTTGATCCGCCAGTTGGGCAAAACTGTCGATACCGTGGTGCTGCACAATGAAGATGGCGCCTATCAGGCGACCCGTTACATGCTTTCACGCGGCTTGAAAAAAATTGCCCTGATCAACGGCGGACTGGACCTGCCGCTTTATAAAGACCGCTACAACGGATATCTGCGGGCGCTAAAAGAGGCCGGAGCGGCTGAACCGGAACGGATGGTGATTCATGGCGCCAGTGGCTGGGAAGACGGTTATCTGGTGATGAAGGATTTGCTGCAACATGGCTGCCGGCCGGACGGTGTGCTGGCGACCAGCGACCCCAAGGCCATGGGCGTGATTCGCGCGATTCATGACGCCGGCTTGCAGGTGCCGGATGATATTTCGGTGATGGGATTTGACAATCTGGACTTTTCTTCGATGACTGATCCGCCGCTTACGAC
>CAYLSL010000139.1:0-4565 GCA_964386615.1 uncultured Veillonellaceae bacterium | reverse complement strand
GACGTGATGGGTGGCCGGGTCAAAAAACGTTCCATTCACTAAGAAAATTATCCAGGCCGATTAAGGAACTTGGGTTTACGTTAATAAACAGGGACTACGCTTGAGCCTCCAATGGTTTTCGCGCAGTCCCTGTTATGTTTTTGCAATAAATTTTGAGCCCTTACTTAAAGTAACCCACCGGTTATTTCAGCTTTCCGACAAGGCCTTTTCGATATGTGACCAGGCGCGGCGGGCAAAAATGGTCCGCTTGCCGCTTTCACGGGTTCGTTCCTTGATATTGGACATCAAAGCATGGCTGACATAGTCAATCAACACAATAATGCAATCGATCTGCTGCGGAATGTCCAGCATACAATGATTCCGCTTTCGGCCTGATACATGGGTGATGCTGGTGTAGCCGGCTGCCTGAAGTTTGGCTGGGATCGCGCCCAAATGATCGCCGCCGATGACTAACACGGACATAAATGACCCTCCTCGTCAACATTACAATATATTGATATTTATTTTCATTTATTGAGTGAATTTTATCGTTTATGATTTTTGTTGTCAAGAGCCGAGCAGCAAAAATCAGCGCCGCCTATTTAAAATAAAATAAATACATTTTAGCCACATCGCAGCAGAACAACCGATTATTCCTGCAAATCTTCCCTTGACACGCTGCAACAATTCAGTTATCCTCTTAATGATATTAAATTTCATTTAATCAATTATGAATAAGGAGAATCGCATGACAGATTTTCACTCTCCCGCCGGCGGTTCGTATCTGTTTATCAATCCGGTTGTAGCTGCCATGGCCGGAGATGAATACCCGGCATTACTGATGCATGTGGCCGCCCTCGGTTATCAGGTTCTCGACTGCCCCGGTGCGGCAGCGTCGGTTCATCTGTCGCATGAAACCGCCTTGCGCGGCACCGCAGCGCGTCCGTTGATCGACCAGCGCTGTCCGCTGGTCCGCCAGATCGTTTTGCAGGAATATCCAGGCCTGGCCGACCAGTTGGTGGTGACCCCGTCGATTTTGCTCACCTGCGCCCGCGATCTGCACGAGCAATATGTAGCTGCTGCCCCGGCGAAAAACAGCCTGACTGTGATCACGCCCTGCCAGGCGTTAGTAGATGCCGGTGATGAACTCGGCTTATCTTGTCTCATTTTTTTGACCTGGACCCAGTTTGCCAGGCGGCACAATTTATCCGGACGGTTGAACCGCATCGCCGAGTCGCCGATTCCGCCGGGCTTCTTCCAGTTCGACGACTTCACGGTGCTGGAAACCAGCGGCGAATCCGCCGTGAGAAATACGTTGACCGACGCCGCAAGCCAACGCTGCACAGCTGATTTTCTGGAAATGCTCTATTGTGAACGGGGGTGCCATAATGGTGACGGCATGGCAGAATAACAACCTGAATAGCCTGATCAGATTCGCAGCCGGACTGCTGTTGCCGTCAGCGGTCCTGATCGCCTGGCTGGTGGGCGCCCGTTACGGCCTCTGGAACAGTTATGTTATCCCGCCGCCGTCCGTCGTAGCGCAAACGTTGGAGCAGCTTTTAACGTCCGGCCAGCTGCTGCAGCATATCGGCGTCAGTCTGTACCGGGTTTTTGCCGGCTTTTCAGCGGCACTGCTGCTGGCATTTCCGCTCGGCATCCTGCTCGGCATGCAGGCCCGCTGGAATCCTTTGGTCGGGCCTTCGCTGGAAATGCTGCGGCATATCCCGCCGCTGGCGGCGTTGCCGATGCTGATCCTCTGGTTCGGTATCGGTGAACTGCCCAAACTGTTGATTGTCGTTTTGGCTACGTTCTTCCCGATTTTCCTCAACACCTTGCACGGCGTCAGCAGTTGCGACAAGAAATGGCTGGAAGTCGCCCGCTCATTTCGACTGGGCCGCTGGCAGGTTTTCCGCCGGATCATCCTGCCGGCAGCACTGCCGTCGGTGCTGGTCGGCATGCGGCTGGGTCTCGGCTATAGCTGGCGGGCGTTGGTCGGCGCCGAACTGATCGCTGCCGCTTCCGGCATCGGCTATATGATCCTTGATGCGGAGCAACTATCACGGCCGGATATTATCGTCATCGGCATTCTGACGATCGGTATCGTCGGCACCGTCATCGACGGAGTGTTTTTCCGGCTGACCGCCCGGCTGATTCCCTGGCAGGCGGCGGAGGTGGACTATGGCCGGGGTTGAAGTGTGTCAGCTCACGAAGGAATTTCGCCTGCCTGGCCGCAACTTGACGGCGCTGCAAGAGTTCAGCGCCAATTTTGCCGACGGCAGTTTCAACGTCATCGTCGGGCGCAGCGGCTGCGGCAAGACAACCTTGCTGCGGCTGCTCAGCGGGCTCGAGGAAAAAAGCGGCGGCGAAATCCGCTGGAACCAAACCGATCGGCCAACCAAGGTCGGCATCGTGTTCCAGGAACCCCGTTTGCTGCCCTGGCTGACTGTTGCCGAAAACATGCTGTTTTCCCAAACCGGCGCAGCTACAGCCAACCGGGAGCAATTGCTGGATCACTACTTGCGGTTGCTGCGGCTGGAACCGTTTCGCGACGCCTATCCGGCCCAGCTGTCCGGCGGCATGGCCCAGCGGGTTTCACTCGGACGCACCTTGTGCTACGACCCCGACCTGATTTTGATGGATGAGCCGTTCGGCGCGCTTGACTATTTCACCCGCCGCCACCTGCAGCAAGAGTTGAGCGAGCTATTCCTCAGCCAACAGAAAACGGTGATTTTTGTCACGCACGACGTCAGCGAAGCCGCCTATCTTGGCCAGCGGGTGCTGGTCATGGACGCAGGCCGCCTGGTCGGCGACATCCCCATCGACGCCGCCTATCCGCGCAACCCCTTAAGCGGCGAATTACTTAGCGCTCAGCAGCAAATCCTCGATTTGCTGGGTGGACAATAAACAAGAACAAAAGTGGAGGTACTATAATAATGAAACAGAAAGCCAACAAAGCCCTCGCCTTGCTGCTACTGATGATGCTGGCCATCGTCGGCGGCTGCGCCAAAGAAACGCCGGTCGCACCCAAATCGGCGCCGCTGCCTAAAGAAATCAACGTCACCTATGTCAAAGCGCCGCTCAATGTTCCTTCCATCGTGGAAAAACAGACCAATGTGTTTGAAAAAGAATTTGCCAAAGATAACATTGCCATAAAATATCCGCAGATCACCGCCGGGCCGAAACAAACCGAAGCGATGGCCGCCGGCGCGATTGATTTTGCACATGCCCTGGGCGGCACCTCGGCGATCCTGGCCGCTTCCAACGGCGTCAACCTGAAAATCACCGGTATTTATAGCCGCGCTCCCAAAGCCTTTGTCATGTTGGTCAAAGACCCGTCCATCAAAAGCCCCGCCGACCTGAAAGGCAAGAAAATCGCCGGACCGAAAGGAACCGTGCTGCACCAGCTGGCGCTGACCGCGATGGGCAAAAACGGCCTGAAAGCTGCTGATGTGCAATATCTGTCGATGGATATCCCTTCCGCCGTGGCCGCGCTGATGAATGGCAGCGTCGATGTGGCGATGGCCGCCGGACCGGACGCGATGAAAGCGCAGCAAGCCGGCGCCCGCATCCTGACAACCGGCGAAGGGCTGGTCGAAGCAACCATCGTCACTGCCGTCCGCGGCGAATTCCTGGACAAACACCCCGACCTGGTCAAACGGTTCATGAAGGCGCACACCAACACCGTAGCCGCCATCAAGGCGAACAGCACCGAAGCGCTGGCCGCCACTGCCGCAGAAACCGGCCTGCCAATCGAAGTCGTCAAGCAAATGTATCCCTGGTACGATTTTGACGCCAGCATCAAACCGTCCGACATCGAAGAACTGAAACGCACCCAGGAGTTTCTGCTGCAAAACGGTATGATGACCAAGCCGGTCTCCATCGAATCGCTGCTCGTTAAAGTGGAGTGACGGCCATGTTACAGAAGCCGGAGCCGCAAATCCAGGTCCGTGACCAGCAGGATATCCTTAGTTTCGGTTTTGACGACCTGGTCAAATATCACGGTCGCTTCAACATCGGCGGCGTGGCCATGGCCTTTCGCGTGCTGGCGGAGGGATTTGCCCGCCTGTCGCCAACCGCAGCGCCTGAACGCAGCCAAATCAGCTTCAAATCCGGTTTGGGCGAAAAAGGCACCGGTGTGATCGATGCCGTTGAAATGGTGACCCGCGCCAAAACCCGTGGCTGCCTGACGCTGGAACAAACCTGGCTGGCCGGCAAACCCGGCCCGGCCACGCCGGATGGCCGGGGCAAGTATTACTTTGAACTGATGGTTGAGGGCAGGCAGTTTGGCTTTGAACTCCGATCCGGACTGATTCCGGCGGAGTTTATCGAGCTGACCCGCAAACTGCACGCCGCGACGATCAGGGAACACGAGCAGCAACGACTGCGCCAGATCAAGGAGTACCTGGCGCTGACCATCCTGGCGGCGCCGTTCACAGACTTGTTTCAGCTCCACACGATAGACTGACGACCGCTTCGCAGCGCAGTAAGTAAAAGGGACTATCTCACAATAGGCTTTAAAACCTATTGGAGACAGTCCCTTCTTCGCGTTTTTCTACGCTCCGCCCTGTGGTACGGCGTTGAAAAAA
>CAYLSL010000138.1:0-4636 GCA_964386615.1 uncultured Veillonellaceae bacterium | reverse complement strand
TTCAACAGCAAGGTATGGGTTACTCCCAGCGTTTTTGCCGCCTGACGAAGACTGCGGGTTTCGGCGACGGCCTTTTCGATCAAGGCGCGTTCCGTGGCGGCAACTGCGGCTGCCAAGCCCATTGCCGGCTTTTCTTCCGGCAATGCTCCTGCAGTACCGCTGCCGACAAAAACCAGGTCGGCCGTGATACTATTTCCCTCGCACAGGCAAATAGCCCGTTCGATCACGTTCGAAAGCTCGCGGATATTGCCCGGCCAGTCATAGAGCAGCAGTTTTTCCAGTGCGGCAGGCGCCAGGCTCAGTTCCGCCTTGTCCAGCTGCGGCCCCAGCCTATTCATGAAATGCCGGGCCAGAATCGGAATGTCATCCTTATGTTCACGCAAGGGAGGAATCTGCAGCGGAATCACATGCAGCCGGTAAAACAGATCTTCGCGGAATTGGCCGCTTTTGACCAGGCTTTCCAGATCGCGGTGCGTCGCGGTGATAATCCTTACATTTACCGGGATTTCCTTTTGTCCGCCGACTCGGCGGATGCTGCCTTCCTGCAGCACTCGCAGCAATTTCGCCTGCACATGCGGTGACAACTCGCCGACTTCGTCCAAAAACAGGGTCCCGCCGTGAGCCAGTTCAAACAATCCCTGTTTGCCACCTTTTTTGCCGCCGGTAAATGTTCCGTCCTCGTAGCCGAACAGCTCGCTCTCGATCAGCGTGTCCGGGATCGCGGCGCAGTTCAGCGGCACAAACGGGTGGCTGCGGTGCAATCCCTGCGAATGGATGGCGCGGGCGAACAGTTCCTTGCCGGTGCCGCTTTCGCCGCGGATCAGCACGGTCGATTTGTTGCGGGCCACGTTGCGGGCCAGCTTGACGACCGCCAGCATGTCGGCGTTACGGGTGATGATGTCGTCGAAGCTGATCTGGCGGGACTGGGTGATCGAGTGCACCATTTCCCGGACATCCTGCATGTCGCGCAGCGTCAGGATCACACCCTGCACCGTGCCGGTCTCGTTGGTGATCGTACTCGAACTGGCCAGGCAGTGGCAGATCTTGCCGTGATTGTCAAAGAACAGCGGATGGTTGACAAAATTGACGCCTTCAACAATCGCTTTATCAACCGCCTCAAGCGGCGGCAATACCTTTGACAGGGGCATGCCTTCCAGGAACCGGTCGTCATGCAGAATCCGCATTGCCGTCGGATTGGCCAGTTCAATGATTTTATCCCTGTTGATTACAATGAACCCATCGCTGCTGGATTTCAAAATCGTTTCAATCAGTTGTTCCCTTTCCTCAAAGGCAATCAGGCCGACGTCTTCCAGCCCCTGCACACCGGAAATATCCAATATTTCGTCGCTGATCCGGTTCCAAGGCGTATCGCTGCCACTTTCAAATTTTATATATACCACATGGGTATACACTTCCATCCAGATGATGTTTACCTGGTAGGCCGAAAAAACCCTCAGGATGTCTGCAGTCATGTGAACACGGTCAATAGTGCGGATGCGGATACGCCGGATGTTTCTTTCGCTCACGGGAACCTCCTTACCGTTTACTGGTATTTCATTTTCGCGCAGCAAGAAGAAGTTCCTGCAAAAACCGGTCAAATTAAACGAAGGGATATTCACAGCCGGTCCGGCTGCGAATATCCCTTCGCCAGGGTCAGGTGATACGAATTATTTTCCGGATACTTTTTTCACTTCGGCCAGGATCGAGTCTACGGTCGGTTTGCCGATCTTCTCGGTGTATTCAGCATATACGGATTGTACAGCATCCTGGAATGCTTTTTGCTGCGCCGGGGTCAGAACGGTCACGGTCATGCCGGCTTCCTTCAGCTTGGCGGTCTGCGAGTCGTTCATTTCCTTGCTGATCTTGCGGACATAGTCGCGGGCTACATAAGCAGCATCCTGGAATACTTTCTGATCTTCCTTGGGCATGCCATCCCAGACTTTCTTGCTGATGATCAGGATGTGCGGGGTGTAAACATGTCCGGTCAGAGTGACATATTTTTGTACTTCGTTGTATTTGGAGAGATAGATGGTCGGAATCGGATTTTCCTGTCCGTCAACGGTTTTTTGCTGCATCGCGGTGAACAGTTCGCTGAACGGCATCGGAGTCGGGTTGGCGCCGAGCGCTTTCCAGGTCGCCAGGTGGATCGGGTTCTGCATTACACGGATTTTCAGGCCTTTGACGTCAGCCGGTTCTTTGACTTCCTTGGCGCTGTTGGTCAGGTGCCGGAAGCCGTTTTCCCAGTAAGCCAATCCCTTGAGGCCTTTTTCTTCCATCAGGTCCAGCAGTTTTTGGCCGGCCGGGCCATCCATGACTTTGTAGGCGACTTCGGTATTGGGGAACAGGAACGGCAGGTCAAATACGCCGAGTTCCTTGACGATACCGGTAAGCGGCGAGGAGGACGGACCCGTCATCTCCAGGTTGCCCATGCGGGCGGCTTCGGTCGTTTTTACGTCATCGCCGAGCTGCGCATTGGCATACAGCTGGATGTCATATTTACCAGGCAGTTTTTGATCGATTTCTTCCTTGAATTTTTTCAGGCCGAGGAACTCAGGGTGCACTTCGTTCAGACCGATACTGATGCGGATGACTTTTTTGCCGGTTGCGGCCGCTTTTGCCGGATCGGGTTTTGCTTCCGGTTTCTTGTCCGAGGACAGGCAACCAGTCAGCAGGGTTGTGGCCATCACCATAACCATTACGAGAACCAACCATTTTTTACTCACGCTTTTTCCCCCTCTTTCTTGTCATGTTGGTTTTATTTATGCGGATTGCGCCGCAAAAACCCGTTATTTGTTCACCATATTGGGAATGAAAGTGATCAAGCCGGGAATGTAGGTGATCAGCATCAACACCACGACCATCACGCCGATAAACGGCAACAACGGTTTGGTGATCTGCCCCATCGAGATTTTTGACAGGCCGCAGCCGACATAGAGAACGGTGCCGACCGGCGGTGTAATCAGGCCGATACAGAGGTTGACGCACATGACCACGCCAAAGTAGACGGGGTCGAGGCCGTAGCTTTCGGCGACCGGCAGCAGCATCGGCGCCAGAATCAGCAGCGCCGGCGTAAGGTCCATGACGCAGCCGACGATCAAGAGCAGCACGTTGATCCAGAACATGGCCAGCAGCACATTGCCGCCGGACAGATCAGCCAGTGTCCGCATCAACATCTGCGGCACCTGGGCGGTGGTGATCATGTAACCGGCTGCTGTAGCCGCGCCGCAAACCAGCAGCACGATCGCAGTGCCTTTGCCGGACATGACGAGGATTTCCGGCAGATGGGACAGCTTTAACTCACGGTAAATGAACATGCCGATGAAAAACGCGTACACGACGGCAACTACAGCGGCTTCAGTCGGTGTGTAGATCCCGGTAACGATGCCGCCAAGGATGATAATCGGCAGCATCAACGCCCAACCGGCTTCTTTGACGCCAGTCCAGACTTCGGCCCGGCTTTTGCGCTGGCCGACGGCTTTGTAGCCATGCTTTTTCGCGTGGAAATACCAGACGATCATCAGACCGAGTCCAATCAGGATCCCGGGAATGATTCCGCCGAGGAACAGTTTGACGATGGAAACGCCGGCCACTACGCCGAACAGAATCATCGGGATGCTGGGCGGAATGATCGGGCCGATCGTGCCGGCAGCCGCAATCAGCGCCGTACTTTTGGGCACATCATAACCTTCTTTTTTCATGATCGGCAGCAAAATCGAGCCGATCGCCGAAGTGTCAGCCACGGCCGATCCGGAAACACCGGCGAAGATCATACTGGCGACAACCGAAACATAACCGAGGCCGCCGGTGACATGACCCACCAACACATTGGCGAAGTTGACGATACGCCGGGACATGCCGCCGACATTCATGATTTCGCCGGCCAGCATGAAGAAGGGAATGGCCATCAGGGGAAAGTTATCGATGCCGCGGTAAACACTCGACGCGATGTTGGCCGAAGATAACTCGCCGGCCATCACCATTAACACGATCGTGGTCAGAATCAGACTAAAGGCAATCGGAATGTTGAGGAAAATAAACCCGAACAGACTCGATAAAAAGGTGGCTAGCATGCGGAACCCTCCTGACGTCCTTTTTGCCCCGCGAGCAGATAGTACGTCTTAAGCACTACCTGCAACATCATCAGGCCGCAGGTAAACGGCACGATAAAATACACATATCCCTGAGGAATCTCGGCTGCTGAAGATAGCCAGTCAAAGTTGTCCCGCATCAACAGGTAGCCGCCTTCCATGACTGCGTACAATGCGAACAGGATCATCATGTTGGTGCAAAAACCGACTGCTTTGCGCATGGTTGGCGGCATTTTGGCCACCAGGATATCCAGTCCCAGATGCTCGTCATGGATATAGGCCAGAAACGAGCCGATGAACACCAGCCAGACCAGCATGAACCGGGCCACTTCTTCCGACCAGGCCAGCGAGGCATGTAAATAGTATCGGCTGACAACATTCGAAAATACGATGACGACCATCATCACCAGCAAAACGATCGTTGTCCAGCGCATTAGTTGCTCTATTGCCCTGTAAATCACATGGATCGCTTTTAACACATTGCACCCCTCATTTGGCGATTATTTCTTGCGTGCTTCCACCTTGGCCATTTTTTCATAGTACATGGC
>CAYLSL010000137.1:0-4654 GCA_964386615.1 uncultured Veillonellaceae bacterium | reverse complement strand
GTTTCTTCCACTAGCGGGAAAATGAAAGGAGCTTAGTTATGGCGACAGTCGCTGAACAATTAGTCAAGTCGCTTCACGAACAAGGCGTGCGGTATGTTTTTGGCATACCCGGCGGTCCCTCCATCCCATATATGGAGGCAATGCGCAACACCGGAATGGAGTTTGTTTTAGTGTCCAATGAGCAAAGCGCAGGCATGATGGCTGATGTTTGCGGACGTTTAACAGGCGTGCCCGGAGTTTGCCATGCCACATTCGGTCCCGGCGCCACCAATCTGGCCACGGGGGTCGGCGGAGCTCTTCTGGACAGATCTCCCCTGATCGCTTTTACCACAGAAGTCAAAGATGCGGACATTGGCCGCAGAGTCCAAATGAATATTGACCATCAGGCTCTTTACCGACCGATTACAAAATGGACCACAAGGCTGTCCAAAAACAACTTTAAAGAAACCCTCACCCGCGCTTTGGAAATTGCCGTTTCAGAAGTACCGGGACCGGTTCATGTCGGACTGCCTTCCAATATCGACGGCGAAATCTTGGGTTCCGACAGTCTGGTGCCAAAAATCAAGAACGGGTTTATCCCCCGGCCGGACCCGGTTTTGCTCGAACAAGCGGCCGCTCTACTCAAAAAGGCAAAACGGCCGATTTTGGCGATCGGACTGACGGTGGCCCGACTCGGCCTGCACAATTCAATGCGTCAGTTTATCTCGCAAAACAATATTCCTGTTTTATTGACGCCTATGGCCAAAGGGGTTCTGCCGGAAACCCACCCCTTGTATGCAGGGGTTGTCTTTCATGCCCAAAGCGATCTGGTTGCCTCAATATATCGAAAAGCCGACCTGGTCATCGGAATCGGCTATGATTCGGTTGAATTCAACTATGAGTCCTGGATGCCCATGGTCCCGCTGGTTCATATCGATACCCAATCGGTGGACATTCCTGCGGAATACGATGTTGCCTGCGACATAAGCGGCGATCTGGCGCAGTCGATCGCGTACCTGAATTCGTTGTCGCTGCCGGTCTATGAGTGGGATGTTAGCCAAATCCAAGAAAACAAGAACCAGGTTTTTCAGGCCTTGATGCCCAAAAGCAATACTTTTAATCCATCCGACGCAATTCGCATTTTGCAGGAGGAACTGCCCCAGGATGGAATCATTACGGCGGATGTGGGCGCTCACCTCCATTTGCTCGGGCAGCTCTGGAAGGCAAGCGAACCGAACCGTTTCATCATGACAAACGGCTGGTCCTCCATGGGCTTTGGCATTCCAGCTGCGATTGGCGCCAAGTTATGCAAACCGGCAAGCATGGTGGTCGGAATAACCGGTGATGGCGGATTCCTGATGAATTGCGGCGAGTTGTTGACTGCACGCCGGCTGGGCATTCACCTCGTAATCCTTGTCTTGTGCGACAGGAATTTGAGTTTAATCGAAATCAAACAGAACTGGAAGCAGGTTCCTCAATACGGCACCCAGCTATACGAAGGCGACTATTTCGCAGCCGACAAATTTCTTGGCGTGCCTGTGCTGACCGTGCATGAAGAAGGGGAAATGAAAGCGGCTCTGCAAAAAGCATTCTCTGCGTCTGGCCCGGTGATTGTCGAAGCATTCGTCGATGGGTCCGTCTATAACAAACTAGTTACAAGGAGCTATAAATAGCATGAAAACAAAAAGAATCATCGTATGCGGTCTGGGAAATGTCGGCAAGTCTTTCCTTTCGCTTGTAGCAGAAAGGGCGCAGTCGGTGCGAAACAAATACGGATTGAATATTGAAGTGGGCGGTGTCGTCGATCTTGGCGGAGCCGCTATTGCAAGAAATGGGGCCTTGCCATTAAATGAGCTGGTAAACTTTTTGAAAAGCGGGGGGCGGCCGGAAAATTTTCCGGGATTTGAACAAAAAGGCCTGAGTGGCGTGGATGCAATCACCGCTGCGGATTATGATATTCTGGTAGAGACCACGCCGACCAACCTTAAAGACGGCGGGCCCGCGTATAGTTTTGTCAAAGCCGCCATTGGCAAAGGGATGGATGTTGTTTCAGCCAATAAGGGGCCCTTCGTACTATATTTCGATGAACTGAAAAAACTTGCAGCGGCAAATAAAAGCCGTTTGTTTATCAGCGCAGCAACCGGTGCAGCTTTGCCGACGTTGGACGTGGGGAAGTTCAGCACGGTCGGAGCTGAAATCACTGCCATTGAAGGAATTCTAAACGGCACAACAAATTTTATCCTGACGAAAATGCATGCGGAGAAAGCCTCCTATGCCGCTGCATTGAAAGAAGCACAAGCGCTGGGAATTGCCGAAACGGATCCGACTTTGGATGTCGAAGGCTACGATACGCGAAACAAGCTGGTATTAATTGTTAACACGCTGTTTAATGGGAGCTTTGGAGTCAAGGATGTTCCGGTGAAAGGGATCAGCAATGTTACCCATGAAGATATCGAGCGGGGGATTAAAGACGGGAAACTCCTGAAATTGGTGGCGACGGCGACGCTGCAAGGTTCGCAAGTCTCCCTGGACGTCGGACCAAAGTACATTGACAAAACCCATCCTCTGGCTGCAATTAATTATTCGGAAAAAGGCATCACATACTCGACAGACACCATGGGACAAATTACCGTTTCTGGCGGGAAAAGCTCGCCGGTGGGCGCAGCGGCTGCGCTCTTAAAAGATGTAATCCATACGCATCTGTTTTCATGAACCAAAGCTGCGCCTTCATCAGAAGTTCCGGCTTTACGGCAGGAAACTAAGTATACGCTACAGAATATATGATCGTGATAATAACTTTTATTGGCGCCAAAGAATTATATAAAGGAGTGGGCGGAGTGAAAAAAATCCTGGTGGTTGCTCTGGTATTAGCGGTTTGGCTAAGCGCAGCGCCGTTCGCGGCGACCGTATCAGCGGAAGGTCAAAGATTAACCGGTGAACAACTTAACCAAATCAAGGACGAAATCCTCAATACACTGCGTGATGAACCGACCGGCGGCCAAATAATTACCAGAAGCGAGCTTGATGCGATGCTGGCCAAATATGCCCGCGGTATTTCCGGCGGCGGCATGTTGTATACCAAGATGGCCAACGGAGATTTTGAAAAAAGGAATAACAAATGGGAACTGGGTAAAGAAGTGACCCGTATGGAAAACTGGGTGCAAATGACAGGAAGTTCTTATCCCTCCATACGCATGGAAATTTTAACTTTGGCTGGCGGAAACAGGCCGGTGGGTACGATTGACGTGACGCTGATCAAACACGATGAAAATTTCACCTATATGTACACATGGGTAAAGTGGGAAAAAGAAGGTACATTAATAAAAATTCCCAAACAATTCTTCAAGGGCCTTCCGGATCCAACGCAGCATAAAGTACCGGAAGATAAAACGCCGGATGGAAAAGCAATTCTTTTCGACGACCAGACAGTAAATGAACAACTTTGCAAGGTTTACAGCCGCACTGGCGCAAATCCCAAATTAGGCGAGCCACAATCTAGTTATAACTGGTTTTCCACCGATAAAGGGTTTGATATGATCAATGCCTCCTACCAAAAGGAAAGCAACAAAGTAAAGCAAAAAACAATGATTACCTTTGAACGCCTAAGCAGCGGCCTGGACGCCAGTTTGTTCACTCCCCCTGCTGATGTAAACTTTAAGGAAGGCGGCCCTGACAGTCCTCGCGGTTCTGGTGATCCGACCAAGACTGAAGGCGGCAATAAACCAAAAATGAAGTTTAACCCCTTTGGTTTTTAGCTGCAATTTGCCAGACCCAATGATGCAGATTTAAGTAAAGCAACCATGACTTACAGAAGTAAGTTGTGGTTGCTTTTTTTTGCAATACAGGCAGTTTGCACAACAATTACTGATATTGCTGTGCGTCTCCGGCCACCTGGCGCAAGGCAAATTTTCTATAGAATTCGACCGCTGAAAAATAATCGTTCAACCAAACGTATTCATCTGCCTTATGCGCCTGACTCTCGATCCCTGGTCCAAAAATGAAAAATGGCATCTCCGGATCAACACATAGGTAGGATACATCGCTTGCACCGAAAAATCGGCGAAAATTTGCCGTAATACCGCAATCCAGCGCCGCCGTCAGTGCTTTTTGCATGACGGGATGACGGGTTTCACATCGCAGGGGCTGTAAAAAGAAGCGCCCCGATATTTCAATGAATTTTTCCCAATGCGTTCCCCAGATAGCTGCCGCCGCTTTACGCAAAGGACGCAGTGTGTCTTCTTCCGTCATCCCGGGAATCGGTCGCAAATCAAGGAGGGTTTCGCATGTGTCCGGAACCATATTGGCCGCTTTTCCCCCCTGGATGATGGTCGGAGCCCAGGTCGGTCGACCCAGGTCAGGGTCAGCACCGAAGCTTTCATAGGGTGGGTGTTTTTTCAGCCATGTCAGGTATTCAGCCATCAAAAGGACGGCATTCAAACCTTCCTCCGGTTTTGCTCCATGGGAAGAAACACCTTTTGTTCGCAATTCGGCGGCAAGACAGCCTTTGGTAATATTCACCACTTCCAGGCAACCTGCTTCCCCCACATGATTGGTCGGCTCACCTACCACCAGGCACCCGGCGCCCTCCATTCCGCCCGCTGCTACAAAGGCTCTTGCTCCGGCCATATCCTTCTCTTCACCGGCAGTGCAGAGTAGGACCAGATCATGTTCCAAC
>CAYLSL010000136.1:0-4666 GCA_964386615.1 uncultured Veillonellaceae bacterium | reverse complement strand
GGAAAAAATAGGGCAGTTGTTGGAAAAGGGAACTATTCCCAAGCATTTGGAGCATTTTGGTGGGACGAAGGATACTCTGTTTCGTCATCTTCCAGAATTAAGGAGTATTTACGGGCAGGCAGCGAACCAAATGTCGCCCGGTGCTATCGGCGCGTATTCTTATCTGCAGAAAATTGCTTTTGGGCTGCGGCATTTTGCGGCCCTTAACCGAAAATTTGACGTCCGGTATATCAATCGAGAAGATGTGATCCCTATGACCCGGGAAGCAAAGGATATCTTGCGCGGCAGCTGGTTTTAGTCATTTGTTTGGTCTATATGACAATGCGGAAAACCCCATGAAACAGAGGTGTTGCTAGTCAGGCTGGTTTATTCCCGAGACATTAGAAAGCCCTCCGGGTCATTTTTGCCTGGAGGGCTTTCTGGAAAAACAATATGTGTTTTAGTAGATACTACTTTCCTCCAGGGGATTATTTATCCATTTCGGGGTTCCAAACTTTCCATACTTTGCCGACCAAATCTGGACCAGGTGTTAAAGTGAGTTTGCCGGGAGTCCAACCGGCAGGGGTAGCTTCACCGGTGGCGCGAACATGTTGAAACGCCTGGACTTGGCGGACCAGTTCCGAAAAATTGCGTCCGACGGGAGGTGTCATTACTTCCATCGCCTGAATGATTCCGTCCGGATCGATCAGAAATCTTCCCCGGATATCTACGCCGGAATCTGCGTCATATACTCCATAAATCTCGCCGATTTTTCCTCCCGCATCCGATAACATAGCAAACGGGACTCCGCCGGGAACCATTTTGGCGAGCTCTTCTTCTTGCCATATTTTATGGACAAACCGGCTGTCGGTACTCATCGAAAGGACTTGAACGTCAAGGGCCTGAAGTTCTGCATAGCGGGCAGCGACCGCTGCCAATTCGGTCGGTCAGACAAATGTGAAGTCACCCGGATAGAAACAAAGCGCAACCCATTTTCCTTTGAAGTCGGAGAGTTTGACATTGGTGAAACTGCCATTGACATAAGCGTTAGCCTCGAAATCAGGAGCTTGCATTCCAACCTTCGCCAGCATCTTGTTTACCTCCTTCCGTTCAGTTGAGCTAGTATTGACTTCTTCATTCATCGCAGGGGTTGTCTGCACGGGGCCTTTGGCGGGTTTCACACACGATAGTTTTTCTTCTGCCATGGTTACACCTCTTTCAATAATAAATAGATACTTAAGAATATCCATTCCTCACAGGAGCTGCAAAATCCTTTTTTATGAAAATATGTTCGTTTTCTATAACGGAGTTTTTGGTAGTCTATGGCTATCTGAGCAATACGATTCCTGTCGTGATCAAGATAGCGGCGACGATTTTGGTTGCGGTAATCTGTTCGCCCAATACGGCAAACGCCAGCAAAAGAGCCACAACAGGAAATGCTGCTACAACCGGTGTGACTTGACTGACGTCGCCGAATTTCAGCGCATAATAATAGGCCAATTGCCCTAACAGCGCCGCGCAAATCCCTTCCAGTGCAAGAAATGAGGCTTCGCGGGGAGCGATTTGCAGCAGGGATTTCCACTGCCCGGTCCATACGGCTATGACCAGAAGGATTGCGCTGATGACTAAGCTGCGGATGGTTAATGCACTGAGCGGATTGACGCTGGCTAATCCCAATTTGCCGAAAATCGGTGCCAGTCCCCAGAACAACATGGCTAGTACTGCCATTAAATATGCGTGGGACATTTATTCTACTCCTTGAAATCTCTCAACTTTATGGCTGCTGTTTCTGTTGTCGCAGCAAGACTTTGATCAGTTCGTTTACAATGAGCGGTATCAGTGCAAATCCGAATACAATTCCCCAATCCAAAGCGCTCAGGGGTTGCACTTTGAACGCCTTGGCCAAAAACGGCACCGAAATGACAACTAGCTGCAGGAATAATCCGGCCACAATTGCGAAAAGCAAGGGTTTGTTTGTGAACAAGCCCACCTGAAAGATCGATTTGATGGGACTGCGCATTGACAGTGAGTAGAACAACTGGGCGGCTGCCAGAACTACAAAGGACATGGTGCGGGCATAAGTCAGTATCTCATCGGGAATTTCCAGGGAGCCCATGCTGTAGCCATGCTCATACAAACCCCAATAAAACGCCGTCAAGGTGAGCGTTCCGATCAATGAACCGCCTATTAAAGCCCGCATCCCGGCACCTTCGGCGAAAAAACTTTCCTTGGGATCGCGGGGTTTTGCTTTCATCACGTCTTTGTCGCCGGGGTCGATGCCAAGGGCGAGGGCCGGCAGGGTATCGGTAACCAGGTTGATCCAGAGGATCTGGGTCGGCAGCAGCGGCACCGGCCAGAAGAACAGGACCGAGGCGAAAATCGCCACCACTTCGCCCAGGTTGCAGGAAAGCAGGAAGACCACCGATTTTTTAATGTTGTTGTAAATGTTGCGCCCTTCTTCGATGGCGTGAACAATGGTCGTGAAATTATCGTCCGTCAGAATCATATCACTGGCGCCCTTGGATACATCGGTGCCGGTGATTCCCATCGCCACACCGATATCGGCGTATTTCAGCGAAGGGGCATCGTTCACTCCGTCACCGGTCATCGACACGATATTGCCATGCGCTTTGAACGCTTTAACAATTTTCACCTTGTGTTCCGGCGATACGCGGGCAAACACCCGGTAGCGGTTGATCTGACTAGCGAATTCCTCATCGGACAACGCGTCGATTTCGTCGCCGGTCAAACTTTCGTCGATGGAGGCGGCGATACCCAATTCTTTGGCGATGGCTACGGCGGTGTTTTTGTGGTCGCCGGTAATCATAATCGGCGTAATGCCGGCCATTTTGGCTGTCTGAATCGAGTCGCGCACTTCCAGCCGAGGCGGATCAATCATGCCCACCAGGCCGAGCAGTGTCAGATCTTGTTCCATTTCAGCCGGGCCGATTGGCTGGAGGCTATCCTTGAAAGCAACCCCCAGAACCCGCAGCGCCGCATTGGACATTTCTTCGGCGACTTGCAGGTAGCTGGATTTCATCTCCTGGGTCAGCGGCACGACCTGGCCCTCGACCAGCGCCTGACTGGCGATTTTTAGCAACTGGTCCAGGGCGCCTTTGGTGTGGACCCGGTAGGCCGCTCCTTCCCGGTTGAGAGTGGACATCAGTTTGCGATCGGAATCAAACGGTTTTTCGTCGACGCGTGGGTGGTCGCTGCTCAAACGGGACTTCGCCAGGCCATATTTGCTGCCCCAAGCGACTAGGGCGATTTCGGTGGGGTCGCCGGTGCCCTGTCCGTTTTCATACGTCGCATCCGAACAGAGAACGAAAGATCTGACCAGTTCCGCTTCATCAGCGGCAACCGTCAGTTGTGTTTCTTCCGTTGGGATATTGCGCAGCGAACCGAGCAGGTAGCTTTTGACCACCGTCATTTTGTTCTGGGTCAGCGTGCCGGTTTTATCCGAACAGATGATATTGACCGAACCCAGGGTTTCGACCGCCGGCAGTTTTTTGATGATCGCGTTGTTGCGGGACATCCTGGTGACGCCGAGGGCCAGCACAATCGCCACGATGGCTGCCAGTCCTTCGGGAATCGCCGCCACCGCCAAACTGATCGCAGTCAGGAACATCTCGAAAATATCGCGGCCCTGCCATAACGCCAGCAGGAAAATCAGTGTGCAGATGCCGATGGCAACGAAACCAAGGACCTTGCCCAATTCTTCCAGTCGTTTTTGCAGCGGGGTCAGTTCTTCGTGATCTTCATCGAGGATTTTGGCGATGCGGCCGATCTCCGTGTCCATCGCCGTAGCGATGACGACGCCTTCGCCCCGGCCGTATGTAACCAAAGTGGACATAAAAGCCATGTTTGTCTGGTCGCCGATTGCTACTTTTGGCGCGTCAAACAGGGCTTTGGCATTTTTATCCGACGGGACCGATTCGCCGGTTAAGGCCGATTCTTCAATTTGCAGGTTGGCACTTTCGATCAGGCGCAAATCGGCCGGGATGGTGCGGCCCGCTTCCAGCAGAACGATATCACCAGGGACGATTTCGGCGGAGTTTACTTCTTTGACTTCGCCGCCCCGGCGTAGCAGCGATTTGGGCGAGGTCATCTTCTGCAGGGCTTCCATGGCCTTTTCGGCTTTGTATTCCTGCGCGACGCCGATGACTGCGTTGAGCGCGACCACACTCAGGATGATCACCGAGTCGACATAATTGCCGATAAACACGGTAATGGCAGCTGCGCCGAACAGCACGTAAATCAGCATGTCCTGCAGCTGGGCCAGAAACAGCGCCAGCAGGCTCTTTTTCGGTTTTCCCTTCAATTCGTTTTTGCCATACTGTTCCAAGCGCAACCGGACTTCTGCTTCAGTCAGGCCGGTTGCTGGATTGACGGATTGGGCCTGCAATACGGTTTCAATGGATTGGGCAAACCACATTCCCAACACCCCTTACTGTGTTTTTTGAACTCCGGTCAGATTCTGAATTTAGCACTTTAAAACAAATTTCGCTGAAGTCTCAAAGAATCCTGCTGCAGCATTTCCAGAACGTTGCCTTGAGAGAGCGCAACTGCAAGGTAAAATAAAATTGCATACAAAATTCTAAAAACGATGTAAAATGTAAATAGAACGGTGTGAGGGGGCATCGCACCGAAAACTAATAGTGGGGGGAAAAGAATGGAGACGAATGCC
>CAYLSL010000135.1:0-4680 GCA_964386615.1 uncultured Veillonellaceae bacterium | reverse complement strand
ATCGTTCGCAACGGATTGCAAGCGACCGTTGGTTATTGCCCGGAGATTTGGCAGACATGGCAATGACCACAGCATACACCTATATTGTTGAGTGTGCTGATGGCACCTATTATACAGGATGGACTACAGATGTGACGGCACGGGTTGCTGCCCACAACGCTAGGATTGGCGCGCGGTACACCCGAGGCAGGATTCCGGTGCAATTAGTTTATTGGGAAGAATACAATGATAAACAATCAGCACAGCGGCGTGAAGTGGCCATAAAAAGAATGACACGGGCGCAAAAAGTACAGTTGATCAGTGATTTCAATACGGAAGCTGAATGAGGGTTCAGGAGGGGTAGGGCATGCACGGAGGATCTGCCAAACCAGGTAGTATAACTTATGGTGTCAGAGACGTACCGCCAATGGGATCGGTCATTCCTTTGGTCATGCAGCATGTGGCGATGCTATCGGTCGAACTTATTTTTCCGGTCATTGTAGTAACGATGGCTGGCGGGACCGTTGATATGGCGAGGGATGCAGTTAGTTTGATGATGATTGCGATGGGAATCGGTACTATTTTACAAGCATGGCAAAAAGGACCGATCGGTTCCGGCTATTTCTGTGCGCATGAAACCGGGACTGCTTATTTTCCAGCAGTCATTGCTACCATACAGATGGGCGGGATTGGCCTGATGAGCGGAATGGTATTTGTTTCCGGCCTAATGCAAATGTTGTTCAGTCGTCTTGTTCATCGGTTACGCATTCTATTCCCGTCGGAGATTATCGGCCTAATCATTGTGATGATGGCTTTTTCATATATCGGATATGGCATGAAAGCCTTTTGGGGGGTCGGAGGCGAGCATCACAAAGCAGTACCGACGACACCTGAAGCAATCACTGTCGGGTTCTTTACATTACTTGTGATTATTTCCCTGTATATCTGGGGAGGCAAACGGATGCGTGAGTATGCAATTCTGGCTGGAATGGCAGTCGGCTATGCCGGAGCTTGGGCTACCGGGGTCATTGATAACTCTGCAATTGCTCGGGTGACTGCGGCGCCAGTGGTTACCTTTCCCAATATCCAAGGCGGGTGGACATTCGATATTCGTTTCTTGCCGGCGTTTGCCGTGGCGGCGCTTTGCTCGAGCATCATCACGATTGGCAATATGTCCACTTGCCAAAAAGTTAATGAAGTCGACTGGCGTCGCTTGGACTTGAAATCGGCTGGTAACGGCTTGTTTGCCGAAGGATTGGCTACTTCTGTCAGTGGGGTGCTGGGGGCCTTGCCGCAAACGACAAGTCCCGGCAGTGTGGGTCTTTCGGTTGCGACTGGCGCAACCAGTCGATATCTGGGGTTTGTTGTCGGCGGGTTGTTGATTATGCTTTCATTTTTCAGTCAGATTGCAACATTTTTAGCAATTATGCCAAAGCCTGTCATCGGCGTGATCCTACTTGTCGAAATTGCCTTCATTTTTCCAGCCGGCATGCAGGTGTGTACTTCACGCATGCTTGATTTTCGCAAGATGTTTGTACTGGGATTGGCGATCGCCTTTGGCATGGCTGTCGATATAGTGCCGGAAATGAGCCGGACTTGGCCGAGTTGGCTATCCCAACTGTTCAATTCCCCGATTGCGCTGGCGTCTATCACAGCAATTCTATTAACCTTGCTTTTTCGTATTGGGATTGCCAGCCATCAGGTGATAGAGTTTGAGCTGGTTGATTATCCGGAGACACTGGCGCCATTTATGGAAGAAAACGGTGAAGCATGGGGGGCTCGACGTGAAGTTGTACATAGAATCTTATTTTCGTTGGAAGAATTGATGCAAATCTTGGCGGCAGACAAACTGGCGGATAGTAAAATCAAGCTGGATGTCAGTTTTGAAGAGTTCAACATGGAAGCACAGATATCGTATACCGGTCGGGCACCGGTGCTTGCAAAAATAAAACCGACTGACGAAGAGATTCTTGCTGAAGAAGGCGCATTAACCCGCTTGTCAGGCTTTTTGATACGCAAATATGCTCGCAAGATTAAAATTGACGAGAAAGATGGAAAATGCCAGATCAGATTCAGTTTTGAGCATTAAAAAAAGCCGGTTTCCCGGCTAGTTTTAGATATCCCCATCGCCAAAAAGCGAGTGAAAAACAATCCGATTACGACCTTGCAATTTAGCGAGATAGAGGGCATTGTCGGCAATCCGTAACGCTTGCTCGGGGGTGTTTCCTGCAGCGGGAACGGCGGTGGTATAGCCGGTACTGATGGTCAGGGTTGGCGCTATAGCGGAAAAACCATGATAAATCGCCAAATCAATTACTGCTTGTCTTATTTCTTCCAAAACTTTCAACGCACCATTTGAATCGGTGTTTGGCAGAATGACGGCAAATTCTTCACCGCCGTAGCGGGAACAAAAGTCTCCCGGTCGACGTAACGGACTTTTTATCGCTTGAGCGATCGATTGCAGACATTGATCACCGGCGCTATGCCCATAGTGATCATTATAGGTTTTAAAGAAATCCAGATCCAGCATGGCGATCGACAGAGATGTTTTTTCTCGCTGAGCCCGACTCCACTCGTGGGACAGCATTTCATCGAAAGTCCGCCGATTGGGGATTTGGGTCAGATAATCGATAGCTGCCAAACTTTTCAATGTGGCGACAACTCGTTGCGTTTGCAGGGTGGAAAAAGCATGACATAATCGACTGAGCGAATTGGAAGTCGCACTGCGGGGCGGGCTGACGATAACAGTTGTTTTGTCGTCAAGGTACTGGCCAAATTGCTCATATAAAGCCCTGCCGGGCCCAACATACGAAATTCCTCCAGTAATGAAGCTGGCAGCTGCGATTTTGGCGGCAACGGTTTCCTGGTCCAGCTCTTCATAGGCGACAACTTCAAAGGTAAGATGACTCAAACCGTATTTTTGCAGCAACCGCATCAAAACATGCGTGCCAGCGGTACTGTTATTGAAAACCACTACCCTTGACTGTGGAGGCAGCTTGCTCAAGGTCAGAAAATATTCTGTCGGCGGGACAAATTCCAGCGCGATGACCTTGTCGGGCCCGAAGGCCAGTTCCATCTCTGCACGGCGGTTAACCAGACAAATAACCATGTCGTTGTCCGCAGCAATCAGATGCTGATAATTGTCGACTGTCGCGGTAACAATTTCCATGTCGCCAGACAAACTGGCGAGAACGACTGACTTGATCTCGTCGATATTTGCCGGATTGGCGCCAATCACGGCAATTTTTATAGACAAATGACCGCCTCCTGTCTTAGCAGAATGACTTGCATCAATTGTTCTGGTAACTGCCAGTTATTGTTTTTCAGCGCCGGAGCGCCTTTTGCAAGCGGGGGGCAAGGAATAAAGCTACAATCATGCCCACCGAAGAGGTTAGCAGGGAAGCTGGGACGTTGGCGAAAGCTACAGCCAAACTGCCGGTTACCTGCCACCAGGCGAAGATATAGCCGCAGAGGGTCCAGGCGGCTGCGACCAGACATCCGATGATTGCACGCAATAACCACGGCGCGGTTTTGCCAGTTTCGGTTGGTTTTGCTTGTGGCCATAGACCATGCGCAATTGTGCCAACCAACAGTCCGGCAATGCCTTTAATAAAAAAAGACCAAGGGGTGTAAGGGGAAAAACCCATTAACAGATCGAAAAAGGCAGAGCCGATTGCTGCCGACAATCCTGCGTATATACCGCCAAAAACAATTGCCACCGTGAACATGAAAGCGGTTCCAAGATGAACCATTGCGCCAACTCCCAGCGGGATCTTGATTGAGGTGGCGATAGCGCACATACCGGCGAGCACGCCAATCATAACTGTATCTTTAATTTTAAACCCTTTAGCATCACTCATTATAATTTTCCTCCAACAGATTTTTCAGTGCAGGCTCCAACAGGATTCCTTCACGAGAAGGCGTGCCTGCGTCGTAAGTGAGCTGAACTGCTGAAAAAACAAACGAACCAGCCCGTGCGACTGCGGTCGCCAAAGAAGCGCCTCTCAGCAAATTGCCCAGCAGGACGCTGGCAAATACATCGCCTGTTCCCGGATAACGCGTGGGCACGAGCTTGCAAGCATTATAATGAAATTGATTGGAATATCTGTCATAACTGAGGTTTGCAACTGTTTGATTTGGTAGCAATACTCCGGTAACAACGATGCGAGATGGTCCCATATCTGCCAGATCTCTTAACCAAGGTTCCAACAACTCTGGGCGTTCGACTATTGGTTGGAATACTTGCCCCAACAAAAAGCAGGCTTCCGTATAATTAGGAGTAATGATATCCGCTTTGCAAACCAAATGCTTGATTTGTTCCTGCATTTGCTCGGTGTAAAGCGAATAAAGTTTTCCGTTGTCCCCCATGACAGGGTCGACCAGAATTAGAGGATGATTGGCTGAAAAGTCATCAAAAAGGTTCGATACAAGTTCTATTTGCGCCGCAGAAGCAAGGAATCCGCTGTAGATACTGTCAAACGTGAGGCCTTCCCGTTGCCAGTGAGCGGAAAAACTGGCGATATGTGATGAAAAATCGTTCATACAAACTGTAGAAAAACCACCTAAGTGAGTACTGAGGATGGCGGTCGGCAGTGGGCAAACCTGAATGCCCATGCTGGAAATGATAGGCATAATTACGCTGAGCGAACAACGACCGATGCAAGATAGATCATGTATGGCCAGGATTTTTTTTGGCGGGAC
>CAYLSL010000134.1:0-4711 GCA_964386615.1 uncultured Veillonellaceae bacterium | reverse complement strand
CGGGCGATGCAACAGCTTTTGGCCGGCACTGCAGAATACGATCTGGAGTTCACGCTTCATCGTGCTGACGACGGGCAGGAGGCCAGAGTACATTCCCGGGCCGAGGTCGTCGTCGATTTGCAGGGGAAGCCGCAGAAGGTGCTGGGCGTTATTCAGGATATTACGGAACGCAAGCGGATCGAAAGCATCCTGGTCGACAGCGAGGCACGTTACCGGGCCGTGCTGGAACAGGCGCCGGAGGCTATTTTTATCTGTGATCCTGATACCGGGCAAATCAGTGAAACGAACTCGCGTTTTGCCGAACGGTTTGGCTATGACCTGATGCGGCATGGGCCGCTGACCGTATACGACCTGACCGTTGACCGGCCGGAAAATATTGACGGATTCCTGGCACAGGTGAAAAATACCGGGTCATTGCCTTTGCAACGCCGGGTGGTGCGGCACCGCAATGGTTCGTATGTGCAGGTGGAACGTTCGGGCACGCTGGTCCGTTATCGTGACCGCAGCGTGTTGGTGCAGACGATGCGGGACGTATCCGAGGAGGTGCGCCGCGAGCAGGAAATCCGTCGCGATGCCGAACTGGCGACCCGGGTGCAGAATGCACTGCTCAAGGAAGCCAGCCCATCGGAATATTTGGAAGTGACAACGGTTTATGAACCGCACAGCTATGTGGGCGGCGACCTTTACTTCATGGACTGGCGCTATGGCGGCAAAATGCTGCGGGGATTCCTGGTCGATGCGGCTGGTCACGGGCTGGCAACAGCGCTGCACACTTCAGCGATGCATGTGTTGCTGCGGGAAGTTAATGAACTGGATTTGCCGCTGCCCGAGCAGATGCGTTGGCTCAACCGGCGGGCCGGTCAATATTTTGATGACGCCGCGTTTGCCGGCGCCGTGGGATTTGAGCTGGATCTTGAGACTCGGCAGCTGCGTTGGAGCTGCGCCGGTATGCCGCATGTCTGGCTGGCTGGCCGTGACCGGCAGGGAATCGTGGCCTGTCCCGGCATGTACCTGGGGCTTTGCACGAGTGAAGAATTTGACTTGCAGACCTTGCCGCTATCGATAGGGGATGCGGTGTGCTTTATGACTGACGGGGTATCGGAAGTGCTTGGCCGTAATGGAGACAGGCAGCCGCAGAACTATAATGAAATGGTTCAACTCCTCAGGACGATTGCCAGTGGCAACGAGTGTCACGACGATGCGACGGCTATCTGCATCCGGGTAAAATCACTGCCGGATTTGATCGTCGCTAAAGACGGCTGGCCCCGTACGCTGCGTTTCAATGGCTATGGCGATTACCAACGGCTTAAGGGTGAAGTCCGCAAGCTGTTGGCCGACGTGACCGGCCAGGAGCACTCTCTGCAGGAAGTGGCGGTGCATGAAGCGCTGGCCAATGCCATGGAGTGCCGGGACGGCGTAGCGCGGCAACATCAGGCCCAGATGCGGATCCACAAGATCGGAAAGTGGCTGATCGTGCGGGTCAAAACTTCACGGCTGGGTTTTGCCGGCAATGCATTGCTGAGGCGGTTACGCTCCCAGGGCGAATTGTTCGCCTATGGCGAAGATGCTTCGATGGGGCGCGGCATCCCGATCATGCTTGCAACCACGCACCGGATGACCTACAACAGCGAAGGAACCGCGCTGTTGCTGGCCTGGAAACTGAATCGATGATCAAAAGGCTGCCAGCCGGTTCTCCGGTTGGCAGCCTCTTTTATCGTCAACGGGTCTTGCAGCAGCGTCCGTTAGGAAGACACCAACGGCTGGTCGCCTGCGAGCAGGTTGCCGGCAGCTTCGGCGCTCAACGGCTGATAATAATAGAAGCCCTGGATTTCATCGCAGCCCTCGCGGCGCAGGAAATCGACTTCGGCCTGTGTTTCCACGCCTTCCGCGATCACTTTGATGCCAATCCGTTTGGCCAGAGCGATAATCGAACTGACAATCGCCGCATCCTTTTCGCCATTGTCGATGCCGGAAATAAACGGTTTGGCAATTTTGATCCGGTCGAGCGGCAGCAGCTTGACATTCATGAACGAAGAGAAATCGGTACCAAAATCATCGATCGTGATGCTGATCCGATTGGCTTTAATCATTTCGAGGGTGGCAATGATGCGCGAATCTTTTTGGCAGGCGATGCGCTCGGTGATTTCAAACTCGACATAAGCAGGATCGAGCGCCAGTTGCTGCAGATGATTCATCACCTGTGTCAGGAACTGTGAGTTCAACAACTGTCCGGCCGAAATGTTGATTGCCATGCGCAGATCGGTTTGCCCGGCCATGTGCCAACTTTTCAGCTGCATCAGGGCATGACGGGCGACCCAGTCGCCCAGCGGCAGGATAATGCCGGTTTCTTCCGCCAGCGGAATGAACTCTTCCGGGTTGATCAGACCTTCGTGGTTCATGTTCCAGCGCAACAGCGCTTCGAATCCGGTAATCCGGCTGCTGGCCGGATCGATGATCGGTTGGTAGTGGAGCAACAGTTCGCCGCGCTCGATCGCATGATTCAACTCGCTGCGGATGCGGCTTTTTTTGCTTACCAGTTGTTTCATTGAAGGTGAACAGAAACGGTAGGCGTTTTTGCCGGAGTATTTGGCTTCATACATGGCGATATCCGCATTTTTGACCAACGTTTCCGGATCGGCGCCATCCTCGGGGTAAATCGCGATGCCCACGCTGAAGGCGATAAAACTTTCCCGCTCGTTGACGTGGAAGGCTGTGCGAAACTCCTGTTGCAGCTGGTCCAGTACCCGGGTGATCATCGCAGCCGCATGCTGCCGGTCCAGTTGTTCCACCAGCAGCATGAACTCGTCGCCGCCGATGCGTGACAGGGTATCGCCGGCGCGGATCAGTTGGCTGAACCGTTCGCTGACTTTGGCCAGAATGGCATCGCCGTGCGTATGGCCGAAGGTATCGTTGGTGAACTTGAAGTTGTCCAGATCCAGAAACAGCACGGCAAATACCGACTGCGTCTTCTCGGCCCGGTCAACGGCTTGTTCCAGCAGCTGCTGAAACATCCGCCGGTTCGGCAGGCCGGTCAGGTGGTCATGATTGGCCAGATGCTCTATTTTGGCTTCGGCCGCTTTGCGTTCCAGAATTTCTTTCTGTAAAAATGCGTTGCTCAGTTCCAGTTCGGCGGTGCGTTGGCCGATACAGGCTTCCAGATCGTCATTGCTCTGCTTTAGCAGCTGCTCGATCCGCTTGCGGTCTTCGATGTTGTGGGCCAGACAGATATAGCCGAGCAGGTCGCCGAATTCGTCGTGGGAAGCCTGAATCGACAGCAGACAGGGCAGTGTGTTGCCGCTGCTGGTGACCAGCCCGATTTCCAGGTTTTGCTGCAATGCGGCTGTTGCCGGCTCGAGCGGCTGTAATGCCGTATAGGTCGATTCGTCCAGCAATGAGGCGAACGGTCTGCCAATCAGCCCGGTCGCCGGATAACCGGTCAGGGCAATGGCGGCGGCGTTGACTTCCTCGATCACCAGACGTTCGTCAACGAGCAGCACCGGATCGGCCATGTTGGCCAAAATGTGTTCGGCGGCAGTCTTGAAGTTCAGCATCATTACCCGGTAGCGCGTGATCGAGTACCACAGGCCGACGACGAAAATCGTGGAAAAAACGATTGCCACCGGCACGATTTCATAGCCGAGCATCGGCAGAAAGGTGTCGACCGGTGCGCCAAGCAGATAAACGGCGGCGATGGTGCCGACCATGATCCGGGCCTGGTGCTTGATGCGCCGGGCGTTGGCCTGGCGGCCCCAGGTGTGGAGAAGATAGAGCGAAAAGCCGACCAGGACTGTGTAGTAGAGTGCAAACGCGGCATGCCAATGCATATCCCGCGAGTACGGGTAAGTCCAGCCCCAGTTGGTTTTCACAAACCAGTCGGCAGGATAGCCGGTCGTATTGGCGAAAAATATGACAGCCGGCACGAACAAGAGAAACTTGCCGGACCGCTGGCTGAACAGGCCGCGGTTGCCGGTGAAACTGACAGCAAACAGAGTAAAGACCGGATATAAAAAACACCAACCCACAGCGGAAAAAATCCGCCAGCGGTTGGCTTCGTCTGCCGTATCGGCGCTGATCATGAAAGTATAACCCAGGCCCCAGAGGCAAAGGGCAAGGCACATCGTCAAAAACAAACGATTGGTCGGCGAGGTCCGGTTGGCCAGATACACCCGGACGCCGCTATACAGGTTGAGGATGACGGTGGTGAAGGTCAACAGCGAGACAAGCAGCACGTTGGCACCCACTTTACACCTGACTGGAAATATCAAGCACATTTTACCATTGTTTGCAATAGTGGGCAACAAAGAAAATGTATCTAAAACGTTGTTCTATCCACGCGCAGGAGATTGCTCCCCTGCCCCGAACATAAAATAGTAAGAACTGAGTTCCAATCGCAGCTGATTCGATCAGGGAGGCAATAGGCGTATGGCAGAACAAGGGCTGGAATTCATGGCCCAGGTCTGGGCTTTGCGGGGCGAGATCGGCGTACTGTTTGCGCAGCATGTTCTGCTTGCGGCGGCAGGGGTTTTCGGCGGCGCTGTTATCGCGGTGCCTGCCGGGATTTTTATTTCGCGTCATCCGGCCTGGGGCGAACCGCTGATTCAGTTTTGCGGCATGTTATATACGGTGCCGTCACTGGCCCTGCTGGGACTGCTGATTCCTTTTCTCGGCCTGGGCTGGCTGCCGACGATCGTTGCACTGACAATCTATGCGC
>CAYLSL010000133.1:2524-4729 GCA_964386615.1 uncultured Veillonellaceae bacterium | reverse complement strand
ACCCGCCGCAGAATCGGTTCCAGTTGTTCATGAAAAATCCCGTAACAGACATTACAACCGATTTTACCGGAACGACTGAAGTCAGAAAAAACCATACCGCAATTGGGACAGGCAAGTTCAGACTCGGTAGCATCATCCAGCTCCTGGCTAAACATCGCTTTAACCAAATCGTTAACAGAAAAATGAATGCCGGCGGAGAAACAAGCCTCCCCGGCAGATGACGCACACGTTTCACAAAGATGCTTTTCGGTTTTTACACCATTCAAGATCTTAATCATGTGGACATGCGCCGCATTGCTGCCGCATTCGTCGCATAACATCCGAATATCCTCCTAAGAAAAATTAGATAGAGTAGAAAAAATCGCCCGCAGACTTCGCACCCGTTCATCCGGATTCAACCGCTCCTGCATCAATTGCACAAACTGCATCAGCATGGCGGCTTCGCGTTGGGTCATTAAGCCGCTGCCGCGCAACTCCTCGACCAGGCTATCGATATCATCCGCCGTATGATCGGCAACGATACGACTCAGTACCGTATCAAATACATCGGTGGCCATCGAGGTTCTGGCAATCCGGATAAACCCGCCCGAACCGCGCCGGCTTTCGACAATAAATCCTCTTGTGCCGGTAAATCGGGTACTGACAACATAACTGATCTGTGAAGGCGCACAATCAAGCTCAACCGCCAAATCGTTGCGATTTACGACAATCGTATTATCTTGTCGGCCGGATAATCGTAGCAATATGAATTTTTCAATGGTATCTGCAAGATTTCCCATACTTGTCTCTCCCATCCATGCTACTATGAAATCCTACTTATATTGTATTTGACTTTTCGACTTTTGACAAGAGTTCGCTTACTGAACTTCCAGTACCATAAACTTGAGGTAGCTGGTTTCCGGGGCTGCAGGCAGCGAAGGATGATCTTGCGCCTGTGACAGATAGGCCACTTCACGGACCATTCGTTTGGCATCGGCCGCCGCCTCAGCCACTACGGTGCGGAATAAATTACGATCCATGTGGTAAGAACATGAGCAAGTGACTAAATAACCGCCTGGCCGGATCATTTTGAGACCCCGCAGATTAATTTCCTTATATCCGCGGGCTGCACTTTCTACTGAGCTTTTACTTTTGGTAAACGCAGGGGGATCCAGAATCACGGTATCGTAACTGCGGCCACTATCGGAATACTCGCGCAGCAAGTCAAAGGCATTGGCTTCCTGAAAATCACAACTGTTCTGCACCTGATTCAGGACCGCGTTTCTTTTTGCCATTTCTACGGCTGCCGCTGAAATATCGATGCCCGTAACATGCCGGGCGCCATATGCCGCCGCATGAATTGAAAACGACCCGGTAAAGCAAAAACAATCCAGCACTTCCGCATCGGCAACGAATTTGGACAACAGGCGGCGATTGTCACGTTGATCATAAAAGAATCCAGTCTTTTGGCCATTTTCAATATCCGCATAAAACAACAGTCCATTCTCACGCACCTGCAGCATCGTCTCGCCATGGCCTTTCAAAAAGCCTTTTTGCAGCGGCAGTCCTTCCAGTGTCCTAACGGATGCATCATTTCGCTCATAGATCATTGCCGGTTGCAGCAACTCATCCAATACGGAGACAATAACGTCTTTGTAAACATCCATCCCCAAGGCCAGTGTTTGGATGACCAAGCATGACCCGAACTTGTCGACAATCAGGCCTGGCAAAAAATCGGCTTCGCTGAAAATCAGCCGGCAATACTCCGGTTCTGCCAGAAACCGCTGTCGGTATGACCAAGCGCGCGAAATCCGCCGAACAAAAAAGTCCCGGTCGACCGTCTCTTCATCACGCGATAATAACCGCACGGTAATCTGCGACCGTGGATTGATATAGCCCCGCCCTAAATACTGCCGTCGTGCGTTAAACACATCCACAATATCTCCCGGTATGAACTTGCCCTTGATATAATCGATCTCACTCTGAAAAACCCAGGGATGACCCGCTTCACTACCGTGCCTCCCCTGACGTTTCAAGATGACTTTGGCTATCGTTTGCATAATTCTGCCTCCCGTTACTTAATTTCGATAAAAATAATGAAAGAGGGCCGCATGGCCCTCTCCAACAGCAGTTTAATTATCGGTTGAGCATTTTTTGGGCAAACTCACGACCGAACTCAAAACAACGCTGGATCTCGTCCTGATTGGGCGCCCACTTGAGCGTAGG
>CAYLSL010000133.1:0-2424 GCA_964386615.1 uncultured Veillonellaceae bacterium | reverse complement strand
GAGAGTGAATCGCCGTTTTTGACAACTCTGAAGTCATATTCCCGGCCGTAATATTTCAGAACCTCGCCCCGGCCTTGTTCCGTAATCAGCACCTTCGCTTGCGGCGCAGCTTCCATGACCATTGGCAATGCACTGCTATGATCCGGTTCCACATGATTTACGATCACATAATCAATTTTGGCAGGGTCGACAATCTGACTGATTCTTTCCAGCAATTCTTTGGCAAAGGGCGCCTTTACTGCATCAATCAGGCATATCTTTTCATCAACGATGAGATAAGAATTGTAGGTAACGCCGCGTGGCGTCTTGTAACCGTGAAAATCCCGGGTAGTCCAATCGACCGCCCCAACTTGATATATTCCTTTGGCAAGTTCCGCATTATGCATCATAAAAACCTCTCCTTTGTCATATACACTCTATACCGACTTCACTGATCACTATCCCATAGTTTAGATTTTACCTTTCCCAGTCAATTACTGCAAGTGCCAGTGAGCTAAAGCGAGTTCTGCAATTGCACCGGCTGCCGCTTCCAAGTATAATAAGACGACAGAATAAAATCCAGTTTCTAATGAGTCTAATATTTGTAAAAAAGAGGTGACGCATTTGGCTGCTATCGGCCGACACACGACCGCTGACTACTACGGTTGCCGGAAAGAAACGCTGAACGATATGGTACTGATGCAAAACATGATTTCCCAGGCAATCCATGCCGCCAATCTAAAAATGCTCAGTATCCAGACGTATCAGTTTGAACCGGAAGGAGTAACAGTCGTAGCCCTGTTGACCGATGGTCATCTGGGAATCCACACGTATCCTGAACTTGGGTTTGCAGCAGTAGACCTGTTCACCTGCGACAGCCACAGTTTGCCTGAAAAAGCCTTGTTGGCAATTAAAAAGGAGCTTGCACCAGAAAAAACCAAGAACACTTTGATTAAACGGGGCGATTTTGGCTCGGAGCGTGACATGAAGCCAAGAACAAAGACAAATTCCGGCCCGATCCGCAAAGTCAGAGATACCGGCAATAAGGTTCTGAAGTTTCTTTCCAACAAATCTTCTTAAATCAAATCTTGACATTTACTCAACAATGGATAATAATTATCCGTAGAAAGATTTAAATTTAGAAGGAGTTGTTTTTTTTGAGCAATACGCAACAAAACCTTGCCGCCGCTTTCGCCGGTGAATCACAAGCTAATCGAAAGTACCTCGCCTTTGCCAAACAGGCCGATGCAGAAAAACTGCCGCAAGTCGCTAAACTATTCCGTGCTGCTGCCGAAGCTGAGACCATTCATGCACATACCCATCTACGCAACATGGGCATGGTCAAATCTACTGCAGAAAACTTAAAAGCCGCCATCGAAGGTGAAACTCATGAATTCACCGAAATGTATCCCGGGTTTATCAACGATGCCAAGGCAGAAAACCAGTCCGTCGCTATCTTGAAAGGGCTGCAATTGGCTAATGATGCAGAAAAAGTGCATGCCTCCCTATATCAAAAAGCGTTGGATACTCTATCCAATCCAGTTGAAACCGACTTATTCCTCTGTACTGTGTGTGGACATATTGCTGAGGGAAGCGCCCCGGATCAATGTCCGATCTGCGGCGCCAAAGCAGTCGTTTATAAAAAAGTCGACTAATCAAACATAAGAGCTACATTTAAAACGGGAGGATGGTTCTACCATCCTCCCGTTGCTATTACCAAGCTATTATTTCTTCATCTCCGGTTCACTCCGACGGCCGATTTTTTCCAAAGGAAAGCGGATGACTACCGACTTCACCGGTTTTGCCACGGGTTCGACCACCGATCCGCTCTCAGGCATTCCTGTCCAAGAGCTAGACAGTAACACACCATCTACAAATAAATCTGCTTGAATCAGAGGTTGAAACTTTTCATGCCGCAAATATTCAATCAGACTTGACGCTTCCGCAACATTCTCGGATGTTGGCGCGCCTTCGATCACCACAAACCCAAAATCGAGAAAATCTTCCCATTCATCATACCCTGAACCAAACCCGAGATTCATCAATTCCATCAATTCATTCATGATCTCTGGATTTTCACAGCCATCAATACTTAAACACTCCACTACCAACATCACTTTTTTATGCGATAATGGAGCAATCAGTTCTTCAAATGCCAGGATTCGATGTTCCAATTATGCAGACCCCTTCCGCTTACTAGCTTATATCATCGCTCATATTATCTATCGCGGTGCGAACGCTGTCAAATCAAATTTATCATAAACCAAAGCAACAAAAAAACCTTCCGGGGTTGAAAGCCGGAAGGCATAAATTTTGGTGACCCCGGCGTGATTCGAACACGCGACCTACGGATTCGAAGTCCGGCGCTCTATCCAGCTGAGCTACGGAGCCACTTTTCAAATTGACTCGGGTGAGCAAAACCCTTCCGTTTAAACGGAAGGGTTT
>CAYLSL010000132.1:0-4732 GCA_964386615.1 uncultured Veillonellaceae bacterium | reverse complement strand
CCGATATCAATGACAGTAATGCGGCCAACGCAGAAGAAGTCGCCGCTGCAGCTGAAGAAATGTCTGCCACCATGCACACAGTTGCTTCCGGTGCTGGCGAAACCGCTGCCAAAGGATTGGAACTAAAAGAGTTGGTGGAAAAATTCAAACTGGCGCCACACGGAATGTAAGGTTCCTGTTGTTGCAACAAAGTTAAAGACTCCGCTGAAAACGCCAGGTTTTCAGCGGAGTCTTTCGCTATTTCTTCACAAGGTCACCAGTCAGACCCGGTTGCTTATACCAGGCCTTGAGCCTTCATTGCTTCAGCGACTTTGATAAAGCCGGCAATGTTTGCCCCCACCACCAGATTGTCTTTATGGCCATATTCTTCAGCAGCCTTGCTGGAGTTGGTATAGATATTGCTCATAATGGTTTTGAGTCTTTCATCAACTTCTTCAAAAGTCCAGGCTAAACGCATACTGTTCTGCGTCATTTCCAATGCGGAAGTCGCTACACCACCGGCGTTGGCGGCTTTAGACGGTCCGACATAAACGCCATGTTCCAGGAAATGTTCGACCGCCTCGTTTGTGCAGGGCATATTGGCTCCTTCACAAACGAATTTCACCCCATTGGCAATGATCTTCTCAGCGTCTTCCATCATAATATCATTTTGGGTAGCACAGGGGATCACGACATCTACTTTAACACCCCATGGCTTTTCGCCCGGGAAGAACTTAACTCCATATTTATCGGCGTAATCCTGAACTCTGTCGCGGCAAGATGCCCGCATGTCGAGCATGTATTCAATTTTCTCGCCGGTGACGCCATCCGGATCATAGATATATCCGTCAGGGCCAGATAGAGTTACCACTTTACCGCCTAATTCTGTCACCTTTGTCACAACACCCCAGGAAACGTTGCCAAATCCCGATACAGCAACTGTCTTGCCTTGTAAAGAAGTCCCCTTGGAATTCAACATTGCCTGGCAAAAATAGGTGATTCCAAATCCGGTTGCTTCCGGCCGGGCCAAGCTACCGCCATAGGGTAGTCCTTTGCCGGTCAGAACACCATTTTCATAGCTGCCTTTGATTCTTTTGTACTGACCAAACAGGTAGCCGATCTCCCGGCCGCCTACACCAAGATCACCAGCAGGTACATCGGCATCGGGGCCGATGTGTCGGTAAAGTTCCGTCATAAAGCTCTGACAGAAGCGCATCATTTCTGCATCCGACTTTCCACGCGGATCAAAGTCAGAACCGCCTTTGCCACCACCAATGGGCAGTCCGGTCAGCGAATTCTTGAAAATCTGCTCGAACCCAAGAAACTTCATGATGCTGAGGTTAACTGAGGGGTGGAACCGAAGGCCCCCCTTATATGGACCAATCGCGCTGTTGAACTGCACACGGAAACCACGATTCATCCTCGGTTTGCCGGAGTCATCCATCCAGGGAACCCGAAAGATAATCTGCCTTTCCGGCTCCACCAATCGTTCAAGAATCCCCAGTTCAATGTATTCGGGATGCTTTTCAATCACACCAACCAACGAGTCAACTACTTCCTTGACAGTTTGGTGGAACTCCGGCTCGTTCGGATTTCGGTCAACAACACGTTTAAATAGATCATCGCAGTATTGTTTTGCTCTGGACATTTTGTTCCCTCCCCAATAAATCATCCGCATTTAGCTGATACAGTTGCTGCATCACCCGCACCAGCCCTTTGTGTAACATTTTATCACAATACTCGTATTTTGTATACAATATTTGTCCGAATATTTTACTAATTGTAACATTTCATTTGTAAATGGCTCCTTTGAAGTTCCGTCCGTCAACCTTAACAAGGTACGCTTCGTCCCGACGAACCAATGTCGCATATTGCGTCTGCCGCACTGCCGGTTGCGCCAATAACCAGTCCCAGTCCAGCATTGCTGCCGTTTCCTTGGCATACGGAATATGAAAGTAACCCATATTGGTCGCTGTCATATTGTGAAAAAAGTGACTGCCCATCGAAGGTTCCGGATGAAGGTCCTTACGATCGACTTCTACAATGATGTGCGCCTGGGACATCTGTGCCCAGCTTAGCGGAATGCCGAGCCAGCGGTCAGTCGTCCCCAACCTGCCGAATCCAATCAGGATGCAGCGACGCCCTTCGTTAAACAAGATGCTGTTAAGTTCTGCAATCTCATTGGCAATTTGCATACTCTGACCAAGATCAAAAGTTTCCGGATTGACATAGATGATATCGTGAATGTTCTGGTATACCCCATTGCCGATAGTGCGGTCGCTGACGCACCAAGTTTCCTTGTCAGGTTCCATTTCTATCTGAACGGCTTCCCTGCCGGCTACCATGGGGCGAATCTGAAGAAAATAAAACTCTTTTGGTTTACTTTTATCTCTGGGCAGATTCAGGGCAAACTCAATTTCGACATGTGCACCGAAAGACTGTTTGCCGAGTCGCAGAAAGTCCTTGATGATATCGATTAGCGGCAAACGATTATATTTTAAGATTGGCGCAAATGTAGCGATTTTGGGGCCTGGGACATAAACATTATCATCAATATAATCGTTATCCATTGAATAGGTACTGCCAACATACTCCAAAACCCCGTCTTGGTGAGCGTCGGAAATCGACAATTTTTCGTAGTTGCAGTTATCGTCGATTTGCATTTTTGTCTCGGCGGAAGCAACCAGGTCAATGGCATAAAATGCGCGCTGCGATTTCTCCAGATACTCGGCGGGACTCGAACACATCGGATTCATTTTCGGGTGCGCCGGTGAAAACCGATAGACCTGTTCCCCATCCACGATGATTTTGCCAAACCCCAGCGCCAGACTGACAGTTCCCTCTTCCGGCTGCATTGGATAATAGGGGTAGTAATTATAGGACTGTGCTACGCCGGATATGACCGGGTAGTAGCGGTCGCCAAAACGGTCCCCTACCAGTTCCTGAATCAACACCGCCATTTTTTCCTCTTCAATGCGGATATCTGCATTTTGCGCATATTTTACCGGCGAATCATAGAACACCGATGCATATACCAATTTCACCGCATCTGCCAGCTGTTGCAGTCGAACCTGGCTATTTTCATGACTGTTCGGCACAATATAGGTCTTGTAGATACCGGCAAATGGCAAAACTCTTGAGTCTTCCAGAATACTTGAAGAACGGACTGCCAGTGGACATTTTATGCTTTGCGTCAGGATTTGCAAATTTTCCTGGATTACTGGCGGAAGTTCGCTATGCAGGAATCGTTCGGCAATCTCCGCTTCTGTCGGTGCTCCGGCAATAAACTCATAAATCCCGTTATCAGATATAAATTTTTCAAATACATCGCTGCAGATCACAAAAGAACGGGGTACTTTCACTTTTATTTCTTCATATTTTTCCGCCAGGAAGGCTTTGGATATCATTGAGTTCATGAATGCCACGCCGCGGGCTTTGCCGCCCATCGAACCGGTTCCCAGCTTGATGAAGGCATTTTCCATATCCTTTTTTGCCAATCCCTCAAAATCAAGGATCACACCGGATTGATACCGCTGGAAATAAGCGCCGAGCACTTCAAGAATGTAGGTCCGGATGTCGTCGATATTGAAAACATCTTCTGCATCAATAAATCTCAGTTTATCCGCAACCTCAAATTCTGTCCGGGCCCGGAACCAGCGCGAAAAGTGATTATTTACAGCATGATAGTGCAGGCTTTCATCAGGCAGTTCACGGACAATCTTTTCCAGGCTGGTAATATCGGTTGCTTCGGCAATAACACGTCCATCAGGGTATTTGAAAACAAATGACCCAAAACCATAGTTCTCCAGAATAAATGTCCGCAGTTCATGCAATAAATTCGGCGAATTTTTGTTGAGAAAGTGCACCTTCATGGCCTGGGCCTTCTCGGCATTGACCGTTTCTTCCGATTGAAGCAGGAATGGAAAGTCGGTGATCATGTCCCGTACCCGCTGAGCCAGTTCAAACCCGGCATCCGGATTCAACTGACCCGCTTGTGGGAATCGCACATCCGATATGACACCAAGTAAATTATAGCGATACTTGTGAATGATTGCCGTTGCCTCTTCAAAGGTTTCCGCCAGCAGAATTTTGGGTCGCAGCCGGACCCGCAGCAACCCATGACTCATGTTCATTGCATGCTGCACCAGATAGCGGGTCTGGGTCAGAATCTCCGTGTAAATAATCGGCAAAATCCGCGAATAGTAGATCGGCGAATCTTCGACCAGCAAAATCGCCTGCACGCCCTGGCGGCTATCAGCTTCCACATTCCGCTGATCTTCGACATATTTGATAATTGCCAGCAGAATCTTGCTGTCGCCGGACCAGTGGAACACCCGGTTTATACAGGAATTTTCTCGGATCTGGCTGATCATCTCCGGGGTCAGACGATCATAGGAAAGCATTACAATCGGAATATCCGGATGCGCTTCATGAATCGCATTTTCAAATGCAAACGACTCCATGTCGCTGATCCGGGACATCGTGATAATCAGGTGAAACGTCCGGGTCGCCAAAGCATCAAGAGCCTCTTCCTGCCGCGAGACCCTGTGTATCCTCGGAATATATGGAATACTCAGGTCAGCGAATTGATTATATATTTGTTCGGTTAGCTGCCCGTCTTCCTCGAGCACGAATCCATCATAGGCAGTTGAAATCAGCAAAATTTCTGTTACCCTGAATTTGATCAGATCGTGAACACCGGAGAAGCGGGTCTTCAAATCAACAAATTTTGTCATGCTGTTTCAACCACCTT
>CAYLSL010000131.1:0-4778 GCA_964386615.1 uncultured Veillonellaceae bacterium | reverse complement strand
AAGAATGTCAAAGGCCTTGGTGCAGCGAAGTACGAAAAACTGAAAGATAAAATCGTGTGGTAAGCCCAACGATTGTCTTTGCGCTGGGGATCTGGGCTGCCGATCAGCCGGATCCTTCATTGCCGCTCTTGCTGGTGTTTGACGGCGGAATCACGCTCTTGCTGGTCTTTTTCCTGAACCGGACTCGCCTGCGGTCACAAAAACACTGTTTGCCAGCGGCAGTGTGGTTAGTCTGGTTTGTGGCAGGAATGCTGCGGCTGGGCTGGGCTACCCAGCTGCCGGCCAATTCGGTGATAAACTGGGCGGGAGAGACAGTCGGCATTCACGGAACCGTATTGACGGCGCCGCGCAGTTCGCCCGGGTTGCCGGGGGAATGGCTGATCCGCTACCAGGTTGCAATCGATAGCGTAAAGGCGCTCGGGAGTAACACGTTGCCCATTCCGTCAACTGGCGGAGTAATCCTGACTGTCCGGCAGGACAATCCACTGCCGGCAGCCGAGGCGGGAGATGTTGTTTCAGCCGCCGGCAAGCTCCGCTTACTCAACTCCTATCAAAATCCGGGCCAGCCGGATCGCCGGGCTGCGTTGGCGGTGCAAGGGATTGAGGCCAGATTGTCGCTGGCGCCGGGAACATTCAGGCTGATTCGTTCTGCGCAAACCGAGTCCATGCTGACAAGGCTTGCACGTTGGCGAGACAAACTCAGGGGCATGATGCTGCAGGCCATGCCGAACCAGGATGCCGCATTGATCATGGGCATGTTGTTTGGCGGTTATGACGGAATCGAGCGGCAGACGGTGCGGGATTTTGCCACAACGGGAATCGTCCATATCCTGTCGGTCTCCGGCGCGCATATCGCCTTATTGGCCAGCGTGGTATTCTGGCTGACGGGGCGGTTGGGCGTCAATGATCGCTGCAGCGCATTGCTGGCAGCGCTGGCAATGCTTGGCTATGGATTTTTGAGCGGCTTCTCCGCGCCGGTTATTCGTTCGGTGATTATGGGGCTGATTTGTGTGGCGGCGCTTGCCATGGAACGCCGTGCATCGGCAAAACGGGCATTGGCGCTGGCTGTGCTGGGCATGCTGGTTTATGAGCCGCGCAACCTGTTTGATATCAGTTTCCAATTGTCGATCGGCTGTACGGCAGGCCTGTTGTATCTTCAACCGGTGTTGTTAGGCTGGATGAAGGGCGTGGTACGCGAATCGATCGCCCAGGCGCTGGCGGCAACTTTGGCAGCACAGCTTGCGGTAATTCCCTTCATCGCTTGGTATTTCGGCACATTTCCTTTGATTTCATTGCTGGCAAACCTGTTGGTAGCGCCGCTGTTGGAAGCGGTGATCATTCTTGGCTTGTTTGCCGCCGTTCTGGCTGGCGGCAGCGAACCAATGGCGCAATTAATTTTTGTTGGCATCAGTTTGCTATTGGGGCTGGGGGTGGAACTGAACCGGTTTCTCTGTCGTGTGCCGGGGGGGACGTTGTCACTGCCCGCAATCGGAACCATGGGCAGTGTTTTTTATTATGCTGTCTTGTTGTGGGGCTGCGGGCTGGGCGAAAAATGGGGGATTAGTCCGGCAAGTTTTGGGCGGTGCAGTAGTCGGTATCCATATCTGTCGATTGGATTCGGGGTAATGCTGGTTGGCGTCATTGCCTGGTTTTGTCTGAGTCCCGGTCCGCTGCAAGTTCACTTCATTGATGTTGGACAGGGGGATGCGACGCTGATTATCACACCACACAGGCGGGCCGTTCTGGTTGATACCGGCGGCGCGTTGGGGGCGCAGAATGATTTTGACGTGGGAGAACGGGTGGTGGTGCCGTACTTAAGGCATTATGGAATCAGCCGGATTGACTGGCTGATTCTGACCCACAACCACCAGGACCATGCCGGCGGTGCGGCGGCAGTCGCGTCATTCATCGGTGTCCGTCAGGCTTTGGTCCGTCAGGAGGACCCTTTGCCGCCGGCGATTCTGCGTTTACAGCAGGCAATGCAGTTCCGTAATTTGCGCCCACCTGACGGAGTGAGCGAAGTCCAGCTCGATGGGGTTAGCTTTCAACTGTTGCAGGCTGGCGAACTCTCGCAGGATTTGGCTGATTCCGTCAAACGAAGTGCAAAAATGAAAGGAGCCGAACAAAAAAGAACGGCAAGCGCTTCGGAAAATGGACAATCCACGGTTGTCAGGGTTGAATATGGCCGGCATAGTTTTTTGTTGACAGGAGATTTGGAGGGGGAAAGCGAAAAGAAGTTAATGCAGGCAGCGATGATTCAATCGACGGTATTGAAGGTGGGGCACCACGGGGGACGCAAGTCCAGTCAGGTGGAATTTCTCAACCGGGTGATGCCGCAATATGCCGTTATTTCGGTTGGCGCCGATAACCGGTTCGGACATCCTGCGCCGGAAACATTACATCGACTGGCTGAGCAGCCGGTTTTGTTGTTTCGCACAGACCGGGACGGGGCTGTCGTATTTTGCAGCGACGGGAAAACCCTGTCATTTCAGCGGACGGTGCACCAATAAGTTGAGAAGTGGACGGGATCAATGTGAATCAGAAACCACGCGGCCGTTTTGCGCCCAGTCCATCAGGCCGGATGCATCTCGGCAACGCCTGGACGGCGCTTTTGGCCTGGTTGGATATTCGCAAACTGGGTGGTAAGATGGTGCTGCGGATGGAAGACCTTGATCCGGACCGCAGTAGGGCGGAGTATGCCGCCGGCTTGCTCGAAGATCTGCACTGGCTGGGGCTGGATTGGGACGAAGGCCCCGACCGGCAGGGAGCTTTCGCGCCATATAACCAAAGTGAACGGTTCGATTTGTATCTTGCGGCGTTTGAAACGCTGATCCAGCAGGGACTGGTTTACCCCTGTTTCTGTTCGCGGGCGCAGTTGCGTTCCAATGTCTCGGTAGCTTCTGCGCCGCATGCCGGCGAGATGGAGCCGGTATATTCGGGGCGTTGCGGCCAACTATCAGCAGAGGAACAGCGGGAACTGACAGCGTGTAAACGACAGTCATCCTATCGGCTGCGCGTCGGATCAGCCGAGCTTGCTTTTGTTGATTTGCTGTTTGGCCCGCAGATGCAGTCGCTGCGACAATGTTGCGGTGATTTCGTGATTCGCCGCTCCGACGGGGTATATGCTTACCAATTGGCAGTCGTGGTCGATGATGCGGCGATGGGAATCAACCGGATATTACGGGGAGCCGACCTGCTTGCCTCCACGCCCCGGCAGATTTATCTCTGGCAACTCCTAGGGTTTCAACCGCCGGATTTTATCCATGTTCCGTTGTTGATGGGCGCGGATGGCAGCCGGCTTTCCAAACGGCAGGGTTCGCTGACCATCGCTGCATTGCGTCAGTTTGGAATGAGGCCCGAGCAGGTCGTCGGTCATCTGGCCGCCTGGGCAGGACTCGTTGAACAGCCGGAACCACTGCGTCCCGCCGAGTTGATCGACAGTTTCTCGCTGGACCGGATACCACGAACTCCGGTTGTTGTAGGTGATACATTCCCGCTATCTATTTGAAGTGAAGGAGCTACGGGGCATGACCGGCATAAAAAAAACACCGCAGGTGTATCTGTTTTACGGGGAAGAAAGTTATCTGGTGCAAAAAATGGCGGCAAATTTGGTGGACAGTTTACTGGATCCGTCCGAACGAGAATTTAACCTGACCTCGCTGGAAGCCGACCCACCAATTCCTGAACTGTTGCATCTGGTCGAAAGTGCGCCGTTTTTTGGCGAACACAAAGTGGTAATTGTGAGAAACTCCAAGCTGTTTCAGGCGCCGCGCCGTAAGGCGGCGGAAGCCGAAGACGGCGAAGAGGAGGACAACGCAGACGCTTCATCCGGCAATGAATCTGAACCGAAAGAAAGCGGTGATGCTGCTGATCCGCGCTTGCTGCAAATGATTACCAACATGCCGGCTTATGCGACGTTGATTTTTCTGGCGAATAAAGCGGACAAACGCAAGAAACTGCTTAAACTGGTGGCGGAAAACGGTCAGGTCCGTGAACTGAATCCGTTTAAGCCACGTGAAGAACAGGAAATCCGGCAATGGGTTGAAGAACACCTGGCCGGTCTGGGCAAGCGGCTGAACCGGGATGCAATGGAACAACTGTTGACTGTGATTTCCACAATGAATCAAATTCCGCGCGGTTTTTTGTCGGCTGAAATTGAAAAGGCGGCGTTGTATGTCGGTGACGACCCGGTCATCAGCAAAGTCGCTTTGAACGAGGTAATGGCGGCAGTGCCCGAAATTTCGGCATTTGCGATGACCGATGCACTGGCCCGGCGCAACGTGGCGCAGGCGCTGACGCGACTGGAAGAACTGTTCGTCAGCAAAGAGCCGCCGTTGAAAATTATCGGTTTATTGGCCTATAATGTGCGGCGTTGGTGGCAGGTACGGCAGGTCATGGACCGACGGGGCAGCGAAGCCGAAATGTTGGCGGCGCTCGGCGCACGGGCCGAAAATCCCGGCATGGCCAAGCGGACGATCAGTCAGAGCCGGTCGTTTCGTGACAGTGCTCTCAAACAGGCGCTATTGACACTGGCAGACGCCAATGTGGCCATCCGATCCGGCGGTGACCCCAAACCATATCTGGAAAGGGTTATCATCGAACTGTGCCAATAAAACAAACCCCTGTCCAGTTCGGACAGGGGTTTGACGTGTTGTGACATAACAACAAAACGCCTTATTTGGCAGCGGCGTTGAGTTTTTTTGCCAGACGCGATTTCTTGCGTGCGGCAGTGTTTTTATGGAGCACGCCTTTGGACGCAGCCTTATCGATCGTGCTTG
>CAYLSL010000130.1:2379-4870 GCA_964386615.1 uncultured Veillonellaceae bacterium | reverse complement strand
AACGTCTGGCTGTTGCCGATGATCACGGTGGTAAACATATCGATTTTTTCCTCAGTAAAACGGTCCAGTGTCGTAATGACCAGTTCCTGGTCCGGCCGCGACACCGAACGCACCACGCCGACCGGCGTCTTGGCTGCGCGATGCTGCAGAGCGATCTCGCGGACTTTTTCAATCTGTTCGGTTCGTTTCGTGCTTTTCGGATTATAGATCGCGATGACAAAGTCTGCCTCGACCGCTGCCCGGACCCGTTTTTCAATCACTGGCCACGGCGTCATCAAATCACTCATGCTGATCACGGCAAAGTCATGCATCAGCGGGGCGCCAAGCGCCGCTGCCGCCGAACCGACCGCACTGACCCCGGGTATGATCCGCACTTCCGGTTGCAATGCTTCCGGCAGCTTGACCACCAGTTCCAGCACCAAACCAGCCATTCCGTAAATTCCAGGATCGCCGCTGGAAATCACCGCCACGCAGTCGCCGGCTTTTGCTCGCTCAACCGCCGCTTCACAGCGCTCCACTTCCTGCATCATGCCGGAACCGATCACATCCTTGCCGGCAATCAGATCCGGCACCAGATCAAGATAGGTATGATAGCCGGCGATCACATCCGCCTGCTCCAATACCTGCCGGGCCTCCAGCGTCAGGCCTATGCCATGGCCGGGTCCGATTCCCACCACCGAAATTTTACCTCGGCCAGGGCCACCGTTACCTTGGGATATACCGTCTTTGTCAGCAACAGGTTGGATGCCCTGCCGCCCAATAGCGCTGATGCTTCGCATACATTCCCCACTCCTATTTCTTCTAGTACAAATTTTGATTGACCCAAGCGATACACTTCAATAATATCCTGCAATTCTTCATTGGTATAAAATTTCACCGGTATTTCCAGTTGGTCAACTACCGCCAACAGGCCGATTTCTTCCTGTTTGACGATGCTGGATGCTAAAATTGCGATGCTCTGGGAGCTTCGACCGATTTTCCGGCAAGCGTCATTGATGGCACTGCTGATCTGGCTGCTTGTGGCGCCGCGACGGCAACCCACGCCAACCGCCAGCGTGGCCGGACGCAAGTAAATGTGCAATTTGGGCAGGTATAGTTCTTTGTCGGTGATTACCACGGCGGCGTCGTAACTGTCACCATCCTGCAGTTGTTGCATGTCCAGCAGTTCGAGACCCATTTCCGCCGCAATCCGCAAATACTTTGCCGCCTGAACCATATCCATGTCGATAAAGAAAGGAACCCGTTCACCCGCTACAATTGCGGCATTGATCGACTTCAATTCTTCAAAAGGTTCAATCACCAAATCCATTTTAACCGAAACCACATCCGGCGCCGGTAAATTGGCCACATCGGTTGCCGTCGTAATCACCGGGCGGGCGCCAACCGCCGCCGCCACTTTGCCTGCCAATTCATTGGCGCCGCCGATATGTCCGGCCAACAAACTGATTGCATGAATCCCGGCATCATCCATCACCACGACGGCCGGATCGGTCCGTTTGTCCTTAATATGCGGAGCAACCATCCGAACAACAATACCGGTTGCCATGATGAAAACCAGCCCATCGTATTGGGAAAAAATTCCCCGGACCAATTCGCTCAGATTTTCAAAGCCGGTCGTCGCTTCCGGCAGTCCCCGCCGTTCACGTGAATAAGTCTCCACTGTATCCGGCAATGACTGGCGCAGTCGCTCGCCCAGCATAGCTCCCTTTAAGGTTACCGAAATTACTGCAATTTTCACGGCTTGGCCTCCCGGAACATATGACCAAATTCAGGCGCATACAATCTGGATTGTTCAAATTCTCTGGCCAGCACGTCGCCGACAATCACCATTGCAGTCCGGCTGACGCCAGCAGCTACCAGTTGATCGGCAATGGTCGTCAACGTTCCCCGGAAAATCCGTTGTTCGGGCCAGGAGGCTTTTTCGACGACCGCAACCGGCGTATCCGCCTGATAGCCACCGTCCAGCAATTCCTGAACCAGCTCACCGAACATGTGCACACTGAGAAAAATACACATCGTGGTCTGATGCGCCGCCAGGCTGCGGATTTGCTCTTTCTCCGGCACCGCGGTGCGACCTTCCATGCGGGTTATAATCACGGTCTGCGATACTCCCGGCAGGGTATATTCCTGCCCCAACGCCGCTGCCGCCGCTAAGAACGAACTGACTCCCGGCACCACCTGCCAACAGATTTCCAGTTTATTCAGCAAATCGATCTGTTCCTGAATCGCGCCATAAATGCTGGGGTCGCCAGTGTGCAGCCGGATAACTTTTTTCCCCTGGGCAACCGCCGCTTTCATCACTCCGATAACTTCATCGAGCGTCATCGAAGCGCTGTTGTGAATTTCGCAACCGGGCGGCGTTATCGCCAATATGGCTGGATTGACCAATGAACCGGCATAAATGACCACGTCGGCTTCGCTCAACAGTTTTTGCCCTTTTACCGTAATCAGGTCCGGATCGCCCGGTCCGGCTCCCACAAAATATACCTGC
>CAYLSL010000130.1:0-2279 GCA_964386615.1 uncultured Veillonellaceae bacterium | reverse complement strand
CAGGCTTCCGCATTGCCATCGATGGCGAACACCTGCCCGGCAGTCGCTCGCAAGGCCGACTCGACAGACAATGATCCGGTTCCTGCTCCGATGTCCCACACCACATCCGTGGGTTGCACCATGGCATGCGCCAGCAGGAAAACCCGGATTTCCTGTTTTGTCATCGGCACTTCGCCGCGCTGGAACTGTGCATCGGGAATCGCCGGAAGCATTATTATACTCACTCCATCACCACCATCACACAACTGTCAAAACCAACAATATTCAGGGCTTCAGCCAACGATACACATCGTATTGTTTCCTCGGGGTAAGAAAGGTTTTTGCACAACCAGGCTCGCGAAGTCGCAGGCCAGCCGTGTTCCTGCAGCCAATCGGCAATAATCGCCGGATGTTGTCTGGTGTCAGTCAGAAAAGATAAAACAAGACCCTGTTTGTATTCCAGCGACTCCGGCGTCGGTTTGCGGCCATGAGCGCTGAGCAGCCGCGCCGTTTGCCAGGGCAAGCCGATACGGGCAAAGGCCAGCTGAAACGAACTGATGCCGGGAATCACCCGCAGCCGGGCTGACGGCAGCTCACGGCGAAAGGTTTCCAGCAGGCTATAATAACCGGGGTCGCCAGAAACCATCACAACCACGTCACTCAGAACAAGCTGTTGTTGCAATCGTTGCAGCAGCCCGGCAATATCGGCATCAACCAGCAATGTTTGCTGATGCGGCTTGGCATACGTTTGCAGGGCGCGTTTGCCGCCAACCAGAAATGTTGCCGCCTCAATCGTATGCAATGCTTCCGGCAGGATATAGTCGGTTGAGCCAGGACCAATTCCCGCAACAATTAATTGATGTTCCAACCCAGACCTCCCCCAATCCGCCGGGCAGATTCATCCATGCCCAACATGTCGCCCTTCATTGACACAATCGCGGTACCAACAGCAGCATCTTCAAAAATGAACCGCCGGGCCCGCAGACTGGCCCGCTCAGCCAGCACCGAATAAACGGACTGCAGTTCATACTGCTGCAAAATCGGAATCGCCGCCTCGGTGGTAGTACATTCGAGTACCGATCGTACCGCCGTCTGAGGCGCTCCCTCCGCCGCCATATAGGCAGCGAGGGTTTCCATTCTGGCGTCGGCCATTCGGTTGTGCGTATGAAAAACACCGCCAGCAACTTTCACCAATTTGCCCAGATGGCCAAACAACAGAATCTCCTTAATGCCTAATTCGGCGGCCGATTCCAGCATAAAGCCGATAAAATTACTAGTTTGCACCACCGCGGCCGCCGGCAGGCCATAACGATGCACTGCGAAATCCTGGCCGATTTTGCCGGGAACCATCACGATTGACTGAAACCCCAATGCTTTGGCAACGTTGATCTGGGGTTTCAGCGAATTTTTGAAGGCTTCTTCCGACATCGGTTCGACAATGCCGGTCGTACCAATGATTGAAAGGCCGCCGACAATCCCCAGCGTAGGGTTCAAAGTCCGCCGGGCCAGTGTCTCGCCAGCCGGGATCGACAAAGTGACGACCGCGCCATAACCAGTTGGCAACAAGGGCTGAATCGCCTGACTGATCATTTGTCTGGGCACTGGATTGATTGCCGGTTCGCCGACCGGAATCTGCAAGCCAGGCAAGGTTACCGTGCCAATTCCGGCGCCGGCCCTGAATACGATCTCCGGTTGCTCAGGCGTCAGCTGGAGTTCGGCAATAATTTCCACGCCATGGGTGATATCTGGATCATCGCCAGCATCTTTGATCACGCTGGCCCGCCCAATATGGCCTGATCCTTGCGCCGATTGAACCGGGATCTGCAGCACTGTTCCAGCAGGAATTGCTATTTCAACCAGTTCAGGGGCTTCACCCCGCACAGCCAGTAATGCTGCTTTGGCCGCAGCAGCGGCGCAGCTTCCTGTCGTGATTCCTGATCTCAGTTTGGTTTGTGACAAAAAGAACCCCCCTGTGAACAGGGGGGTATCACAAACAATATAGAAAACATATTATTCATTCTACCCACCTGCCTATCTCTCGTAGGTCATAACGGCGTGTGTTGGAACCGGCAGGTCTCCTGACTCCGGTTCATCGCCCTGCCCCGCCTTCCCAGGTTGCCCCAGTGGCATCAAAAAGTAGCAGCGCTCACCGTTACAGTGGCGGGACCGCGCCGGGTTTTCACCGGGCTTCCCTATTAAGCAAAATGCACCTGTTCCCTTGTCAATATAAAATTGGGGATTATTTATGCGCTTTATTTTACCCTGATTTTGCAAAAATGGCAAGAAAAGAAAAAGGCCGG
>CAYLSL010000129.1:0-4881 GCA_964386615.1 uncultured Veillonellaceae bacterium | reverse complement strand
CATCGCCTTGCCAAGGCGAGGGTCGCGAGTTCGAATCTCGTTTTCCGCTCCATTTAAAAATCTTGCGTCAGGTATTTGCCTGGCGCATTTTTTTATCGATCACATTATTGTTGTGCCTGAATAAATATAATGGTAACTGCATACATATTTTTGTTGTAAATTCGATATATTTTTTGCAAAAATTTTGCTAATATATATAAATAAGTTACACGCCGGTATTTGTGCATAATGTATTTTGTAGGGAAGAGTAAAGGGGAGGAATCAAATTGCGCAGTGATATTGTGAAAAAGGGGTCCACGCGGGCTGCACACCGTTCTTTGTTTAACGCATTGGGCTTGACAAAGACTGAACTGAAAAAACCATTGATTGGGGTAGTCAATTCCTTTAATGAGTTGATTCCCGGACACATGCATCTGCGGGAAATTGCTGAAGCCGCCAAGACCGGAGTTTGGCAGGCCGGCGGCGTGCCGGTTGAATTCCCGGCGATCGGTATCTGTGATGGAATTGCTATGGGCCATGACGGGATGAAATATCCGTTGCCCAGTCGCGAACTGATTGCCGACTCGGTTGAAGCAATGACGATCGGTCACGGCCTGGATGGGTTGGTGATGGTGACAAACTGTGACAAAATTACCCCCGGCATGCTGATGGCTGCTGCCCGGCTTAATATCCCCGCTGTCGTTGTCAGTGGCGGACCGATGCTGGCCGGACGCTATCAGGGACGCAGTGTGAGCGTCAGCACATCGTTTGAAGCGGCTGGGTTATTTGAAGCCGGCAAAATCAATGCGCAAGAACTGGAAAATATGGAAAAGGCTAATTGTCCGGGCTGTGGTTCCTGTGCTGGATTGTTTACCGCAAATAGCATGAACTGCATGACCGAAGCGCTCGGGATGGGTTTGGTCGGCAATGGTACGATTCCCGCCGCATTTACCGGTGCTCGCCGCGCCTTGGCGCGTGAAGCAGGGGTGACGGTGGTTGACTTGGTGGCCCGTGACATCAAACCGCGCGACATTATGACGATGAAAGCGTTTGAAAATGCGATTGCCGTAGATATGGGGATCGGTGGATCATCCAATACTGTTTTGCATTTGACGGCGATTGCTTATGAAGCCGGTCTGGAGCTGCCGCTGGAACTGTTTGAAACCATGAGCGCCAAAACGCCTTATTTGACCAAATTAAGTCCCGGCGGGTCTCATCACATGGAAGATCTAAATGAGGCCGGCGGGATTTCGGCTGTCATGAAGGAATTGTCAAAACTCGGACTGATTCACGAAGAACTGATTACTGTCAATGGTACGATTGCCGACCGGATAAAAAATGCGCCAATCATGCGCCCCGATGTGATTCGCAGCGTCGAAGACCCGTATCGCAAAAAAGGCGGACTGGCGATTCTCAAAGGAAATCTGGCTCCGGATGGCGCCGTTGTCAAAGAAAGCGCTGTGGCGGAGAGCATGCTCGTATTTGAAGGGATTGCCCGTGTGTTTGACTCGGAAGATGATGCCATTGCCGCTATTACTGGCAAAAAAATCAAAGATGGCGATGTGGTTGTCATCCGTTATGAAGGACCTAAAGGTGGTCCAGGCATGAAAGAGATGCTCAATCCCACGGCTGTAATCACCGGCATGGGACTGAAGGTGGCACTGTTGACGGATGGTCGTTTCAGCGGTGCGACCCAGGGTGCCTGCGTGGGACATATTTCGCCGGAAGCGATGGAAGGCGGACCGATTGCCTTTGTGCATGACGGAGACCTGATTTCACTCGATATTCCTGGTCGCTCACTCGTACTCAAAGTTTCTGATGAAGAACTTGCCAAACGCAAAGCAACCTGGACCTGCCCTGAACCGAAAGTGAAGACCGGTTATTTGGCCCGTTATGCCCGAATGGTTTCTTCGGCCAATACCGGCGCCGTTCTGAAATAATATCACCAACAGCTACCCTGTTGATAATGGGTTGCTAAGAAAAAGAAGGAAGAGGGAATTGGAATGAGTAAAAAATTCTGGGTCTTGTGCGTAACGCTGATTTTCGTGGGGGCATTTGCACTGGTCGGTTGTGGCGGCGATAAGAAACCTGAAACTAAACCGGCGGGGGCGACGGGTCCTCAGACTATCAAACTGGCTCATGTCGTTAATGAAAAAGACGGGTTCCACATTGCGGCAATGAAATTCAAGGAATTAGTTGAACAACGCACGCAAGGCAAAGTTAAGGTTGAATTGTTCCCTAATGCGCAACTCGGTGACGAGCGTACTTTGATTGAGGGAATGCAGATTGGCACCGTGCACATGGGTGTGATCACCAACGGACCGGTGGCCAATTTCCTGCCGGAGATTGCAGCGTTTGAAATGCCGTTTATGTTTGCTTCCCCAGCCCAGGCTTATAAAGTGCTGGACGGTGAAGTGGGTAAAAAAGTGTTGGACAAATTGGATGCAATCAATCTGAAAGGGCTGGCCTATGCCGAACGGGGTTTCCGCAATCTGACCAACTCCAAACGCCCGGTCAAGGTTCCCGCCGATATGGCCGGATTGAAAATTCGCGTCATGGAAAATCCGGTCTATATCGATACCTTTAAGACCCTTGGCACCAATGCCGTACCGATGGCCTGGACCGAAGCATTGACCGCATTGCAGCAGGGCACGATCGATGGGCAGGAAAACCCGGTCAATGTCATCTATTCATTCAAGCTGAGCGAAACCCAGAAATATCTGTCGATGACTCAACATTCGTATGCTCCTGCATTGTTCCTGATGAGCAAAAAGATTTTTTCCGGCTTTGACAAGGCAACGCAGGATATCTTGGTAACAGCGGCGCAGGAAGCGGCTGTTCATGAGCGCAAATGGAATGCCGATCAGATGGCTGACATGATCAAACAGCTGAAAGAAAAGGGTATGCAGATTACCGAACCGGATATCGCGGCGTTCCAACAAGCGGTTAAACCAGTATATGACAAGTATGGACCGAAGTTTGGTACACTGCTGCAAGATATCGAAAAGGCCAAAAAATAATATCACGGAGGCTCTATGAAACAGATAGGATTACTCATTGGCAAATTGAGCTATGGGCTTGACCGGGCTATGATCGGGACAGTGTTTTTGCTGGTGGCGGCAATGGTGATTGTCACGACGTTACAAGTCGTATTCCGCGTGTTTTTTAATGCGCTGACCTGGAGTGAAGAACTATCCCGCTATCTTCTGGTCTGGGGGACCTTTTTTGGTGCAACGTTGGCATATAAACGCGGCAATCATATTGCCGTGACCTTTGTTATTGATTTGCTGCCAGGCAGGATGAGGACAGCGTTCCTCATCCTGTCCTATCTGTTGTCGATGGTATTTTTCGTTGTTATTGCCGTGCAGGGGATGAAAATGATTCAGATGCAGGTGTTCCAAATTTCGCCGGCGATGAGTCTACCGATGAAACATGTTTATTTAAGTATTCCGGTCAGCTTGCTGATTATGACGATTCATGCATTGGCCGGGATATTCGAAACGTTTTACGCAGCAGAGGAAAAGCGGGGTGCAGTAAATTGATTTCTTTATTGTTTGGCTCTTTTTTCGCCCTGCTTATCTTGGGATTGCCGATTGCCGTTGCGATTGGTTTGACCGTTCTTGTTGTACTTTATACATTTGATATTCCCTTGATCGTGGCAACGCAGCGAATGTTTGCCGGCACTGATTCGTTTCCGCTTGTGGCTATCCCATTCTTTATTCTTGCAGGCGATTTGATGGCCAAAGGCAAAGTGTCGGAAAAAATGGTCCAGTTCGCTGACGCGCTGTTGGGTTTTGTCAAAGGCGGATTATGGGTCGTTGCTGTGTTGGCTTCGATGTTTTTTGCCGCCATTTCCGGTTCTGGTGCAGCGACAACTGCTGCGGTTGCGACGCCGTTGTTACCTGAGCTGAAGAAGAAAGGCTATGATCCGGCTCGTTCGGCGGCATTGATTGCCGCTGGTGGATGTATCGGCGTTATTATTCCTCCGTCAGTTCCTATGGTTCTGTACTGCGTTATAGCCGACCAATCGGTCGCGCGGCTGTTCCTGAATGGTTTCCTGCCCGGCGTGATGATGGGAGCAATACTGATTGCAATTGGTCTCTATATTGCGATGAAAAACAATTACCCGCATGGAGCAGAGTTTTCGCTCAAAAACATTGCCAGGACATTTCGCGATGCGATCTGGGGATTAGCGACACCGTTGATTATTCTTGGCGGAATTTTCTCCGGTTATTTTACCCCGTCGGAAGCAGCGGTAATTGCAGTCGATTATGCATTGTTTGTTTCGTTGTTCATTTACCGCGATATGAATTGGCGTGAAATCCTGCAAATTTTCATGCGATCCGCCATCACGATGTCGATCATCATGTTTATCATCTCGACGTCCGCTGCAATGGGGTGGGTCATGGCGAACTGGCAGATTCCCAAACTGATTGCGCAGAGCGTCTTGGAAGTCTCGACTAATAAATACATCCTGCTGCTACTGATTAATACAGTGGTTTTCATTGCCGGATTCTTTATGGAAACGGCTTCGGCTTTAATTTTGCTGACTCCAGTATTTTTGCCGTTGGTCCAACAACTCGGTATTGATCTGATTCATTTTGGCGTGATGATGGTACTGGGATTGTCTATCGGCATGGTGACGCCGCCGGTGGCGATTAACTTGTATGTGGCCAGCACCGTATCAGGGTTGTCGATCGAAGAAATCAGCAAAGCGGTTATTCCTATGGTCATCGGCTTATTGATCGTTTTGATCTTGGTTACTTATCTGCCGTTGGTGTTTACCGGCATGATATTATAAACGCGGTTCCTTGAAAGATTTCCTCACATCCTGTATAATATAATCCGTTGCGGGTGTGGTGGAATGGCAGACACAACAGACTTAAAATCTGTCGGTCTCAC
>CAYLSL010000128.1:0-4955 GCA_964386615.1 uncultured Veillonellaceae bacterium | reverse complement strand
GAAATCAACGGGACTAGGATTAGAGCGCTTTTCTTTGTCGTATACTCAAGTATAATAATCATACTAATTAACAGGCCGGTTTGGCAAAGAAGCTTAAACAGGCCGATTTTTGCGGTTTGTTTGTCGATCAGCTTTTCTATTGCATCCATTTGATCTGGTTCAAAATCAGGCAGTTTGCCATATTCAAGCCAACCGATAAACAAGACGCACCCGAACCCAGTCAACGCCAGAGCAATGCCGACCGGCGCCACAGTGAACCAGGAGATGCCGGCATATTGGATGGCTAAGGCGACCGAGATGAAACTGGGGGACCACATAACATTGGGTGTGAATCCGCGCGCCAGAGCACGGGGGAACAAGCTGGCAGGGCACTTGTCGGCTGTGCTTCGCAGCAGTTGATGCACAAAATGCAGACTTGCCAAATTCAACAAGCAGGACAGAAATGTGACCATTGTTGCGGAAACTGCGTAAAAACGAAAAGGAGAGGTCATCAGTCCTGTAGTGATTCGGCTAAGATATTGCGGGTAGGGTTCAAAAGCCAAAATGCTGCTGAGCAGAGGTACTGTCAGTACCAAACTGAGCAACGGGGCATTGTGGGTTCCAGCCTTGGCCCAGTCTGTAAAAGTAGCCTGAACGGATAGCAGCAGATAGCTGCCGACACCGATGAGAATCACTGAAATAAGCCGTGTCGCCGGTCGGATTGCGACAAAATTAAGCAATATTACAATCAATGCAGCCAGCCCCATGACACCCCGTATATAAAGTGACGGGAAGAATGCCTGAATTAGAAACAGACAGACATAAAGCAACAATAGAGCACTTGTCAAGTAGATTCTCAATTTGGAAATCGGAGCCCGCTCCTTTCCGGCATGACGCAAAAGGCGTGTTTTTCGTCTGATTAAATAAACCGTTCGACGAAGAAATGGGTATTCCTGTGGCTTTGTAGCAAAATGCAGGAATTAGTAATGTGGTTATTTAATTAATAATAAATTTATTATATTATGACAATACATAATTTATATTGAAGTGTGGGAAGAATGATGGATAAAAAAACGCAACAGTCTGGCACTATAACTGGAAACGAACTTTTTAACCAAATTCCAGTCGGGTTTGTTGTGCTAGATGAGCAGGGGCGGATTTTAGCAGTTAATTGCCTGTTGAAAAAGCAGCTGGCGATTTCCGGGGACTCCTTGCTTAAAGAATGCCTGGCAGATTATGTTGTTACATCAGATCGTCCATTGCTGGCGAATCATCTGTCGCAATTGCGTGCTGTTAGAGCCGCCGAACCCTGTAGGCTAAGACTTGCCCAATCAGGCGGCACGATAGTTTGGGTGAGACTGGAGTCTCTCGTTACGAACGATGAACTGGGTCAAACCGTGATTCATTCAGTTGTGATCGATATTGCCGACCACCAGGCAACCGAACAGCAACTGGCTGAAAAGGACCCGTTTGCGCACGGTACTGGCAACAATCCCCGATATGGTCTGGCTAAAAAACCCACAAGGAGTCTACCTCGGGTGCAATAAAATGTTTGAACGTTTTTTTGGCGCACCGGCATCCGAGATCATCGGCAGGACAGATTACGATTTTGTCGATAAAGAGTTGGCTGATTTTTTTCGCGAGAATGACTACAAGGCAATAACTGCGGGAAAGCCCAACATGAATGAAGAAACCTTGGTTTTTGCCGCTGACGGCGCTCAGGCAACCGTTGAAACGATTAAGACGCCGGCCTATGCTGTTGACGGCAGCCTGATTGGAGTTCTCGGGGTAGCCCGTGACATCACGGAACGTAAGCGAATGGAAGCGGCGCTTCAAGTGAGCGAAGCAAAATTCCGGCAACTAATCCAGATATTGCCGCTTCCCTTGACGATTGTCAACAAGAATGGCGCACAGGAATATATCAATGACCGTTTCATCAAGGTTTTTGGCTATACATATGAAGATATTCCGAATTTGACTGACTGGTGGCAGTTGGCCTATCCCGATGCCGATTACCGACAATGGGCAATGCAAAGTTGGACTAGTGCGGTGGAGAAGGCAGCGAACACTGGGAAAGATATTGAACCGATCGAATATAACATCACGTGCAAAGATCAACGGGTGCGCCCTGTAATTGTTTCCGGGGTAACAATTGGTGACGTGATTCTTTCGATTTTTACCGACATTTCTGAACGTCGCCGGCATGAACGCGTGATGAAAGCTTCTTATGAGCGACGTAGAAAAAATGAATTGATGAACGAACTGATTCAAACGGAAAACCCCTCACAAAAAGTAATTTTTGAAAGCGCCCGCGTCATGGGCGCCAATATATTGTCGCCATTTAGTTGTTATCTGATGGTCATCGATGCATACCGCAAGAAAGATTCCGAGTATTGGCAGAAATATCTGACTGAATACCACTTGCTGTTAGACTCGGTTTTTGATGCCTTGGAATCGGCAGAACGAATAGTCTGGGAAAGCCCTGACGGGATTGGCGTGCTTGTTTTTGAGCAGCAAACAGAAATACCTGCTGTTGACAGACAAAAGTTGCAGGCGGAAAAATTACGGATGGAAGCTGTTGCTAAGTCGCCTGGGTTAAAGTTAACAATTGGGATTGCCGAACCAGCTAGCAATATGGCGGATTTTGCCGGGCGCTACCGCCAGGCTCGTACTGCCGTTCATTACGGACAAAAGGTGTGGCCGTATTTAGATACATATCATTATCTTGATCTGGGTGTTTATCAGCTGTTAGCCTGCTTCAATGATGAGAGGCAGATCAATGAATATATTGAACGTGTTTTGGGAAAGTTGTTGCAATATGATAACAAACGGAAAAGTGAAGCTTTTCTCGATACATTGGGGGTTATCCTGATGAGCAACAACATGAAAGAAAGTGCCGAGAAGCTGGGGGTTCACTATCAGACATTGCTGTTTCGCAAGCAGCGGATCGAAAAAATCCTGGCAGTTTCTTTCGATGATTTTGCAACCAAAATGTCATTATTGACCGCTTTACACCTGTTAAAGATCCGCAAAAAATAGGCTTTTAGGTGACAATAAAACCAGCCGGATTATAACAAGTTTATAAGTCGGCTGGTTTTTTATTGTGCGAAATTATGTGTCAATGCGAATAGAAAATGACTATATAAAAATGTATGATTATACTCATGGTGGATATTCTTCAGATAGGAGAGGGCTACATATGTTTGGCAATTGGATTGCGAAATCGGACCCCGTAGAGATGACTTTGGCAGGATCCCTTTACCTGAATGAAGTTCAATCATTACAGGCAGGCTTGATTCGTTGCATAGACGGTGGCAATAAAAGGTTGTCGCTGGATTTTTCACAAGTTGAATATATTGATTGCGCCTGTCTTGGTGCATTGGTTTGTGTGCACAAAAAGGCTCAGGAAAAGGGGAGCCGTTTGGAACTCAAGGGCGTGCAGGGACGAATCCGTTACTTATTTGAGTTGACGCGACTGGATAAAGAATTGGTAATTTTATAAACCGCTAAGCGTTTGGTGAATGGAGGGCTATGGATGAGATTGAATGTTGGCGCAAAAATTGGTGGCGGATTTGGCCTAATAATTCTCCTGATTGTGGTTATGGTCGGTTACTCGTATGTTTCGCTGCGCGAAGCGAAACAAGGCCTGGTGAATATCCAGCAGGCAAATGAACGAATGGCTTTAGCCGATGATGTAATGCTTATTTACAAGAATACTATTTCGGTAATTCGCAACTATGTGGCGTATGGAGATGAAAAAATCGGTCAGGCAGTACCAGGGCATTTTGAAAAGATTATGACGGCTGAAAAAAAGTTGCTGGAGATTGCCCGGCCAGATAAAAAAGCGCTGGTGCAAAGTGTCATTAACGAAACCATCAAGTATCGTGACATTGTGCTCAACGAATTTATGCCGGCAGCCATTGCCTATAATCGAGCGGTACGGGCCGGCGATTTTGCCCTGGCGGTACAACAAAAAGCTAGGCTGGGGGAAGTTGCCAAAGTCGCGGGGCCTTTGGCGGAAAGTGTGGAAAAAACACTGCAGGAAATCGCTGAAGCAAACAGTAAGGTTGCCAGTGATAATATTAAGGAAAGTATTGCCGATGCGGATAGTGTCATCCGGCTCTCCAGCATTTTGGGAGCGGGTGCGTTGTTGTTTGGCATCATCATTGCCGTATTACTGACTAATATGGTGAGGCGGCCAATTCTTCAACTGTCAGCCCGGGCCGATGAGTATGCCAATGGAGATTTGCGCAATAAAGTTGTTTATCAGTCCGGTGACGAGTTGGGTGATCTGGCGAATGCGTTGCGCCGGATGAATGAAAACTTTCGCACCATGGTGAAAAGTATTACCACATCTTCGGAACAGGTGGCTGCTTCTTCAGAAGAACTGACCGCCGGCGCGCAACAATCCGCAGAAGCTTCGGCAAACATTGCAGGGTCGATTGCCCAAGTGGCAAAAGGCAGCGAAAAGCAAGTCGGCGCCGTTAACGATACTTCAGCCATCGTGCAGGAGATCTCCGCCACAATGGAAGAAGTATCGGCAACTGCCAGTGAAATGGCCACGATGTCGGAACAGACTGCTGGGGCAGCGATTGAAGGGAAAGCTTCGGTTGACCGGGCCGTGAGTCAAATGCATGAAGTCAGTTTCGGCGCCAAGCAGGCCCAGATCGCAGCGGAAGGTCTTAAAGCAAGTTCAGCCGAGATTGGTGAAATAGTCGGGCTAATTTCGACGATTGCCGGACAGACCAACCTGCTTGCACTTAACGCCGCAATCGAAGCGGCTCGGGCCGGCGAACAGGGACGCGGCTTTGCTGTTGTAGCAGAGGAGGTTCGCAAACTGGCTGAACAGTCTGAGCAGGCAGCCCGCCAAATCAAAGAACTGGTTGCCAGCAACCATGAAAGCATCGGAAACGTAGTCGGCGCGATCGATATTGCAATCCGCGACATTACCGCAGGGGTTTCCCTCGTTAATGTGG
>CAYLSL010000127.1:2922-5015 GCA_964386615.1 uncultured Veillonellaceae bacterium | reverse complement strand
AGCCTGACTGTGTAAGAAACCCACAAGCCGGTCAGGCAAAAGGTAATGCCCAGCAATACCGACAGCCCCATGATTTTTTTCATGTCATAGGTAAACTGTTTGGCGATTGCCGGCGGCGCGGTCAGGAGCGCAATCACCAGAATAATTCCTACGACCCGGATCATTACGACCACTGTCACTGCCACCAGAATATACATCAGATATTCCAGCGCCTTAACCGGCACCCCGGCCACACTGGCGAATTCTTCATCAAAGATATACGCCTTGAAAACCTGGAAAAAAGCATAGACTGTCGCCAGCACCAAAAGGTCAAGCCCAAGAATTAGACGCAGATCAGAACGCGATACGGCCAGAATATTACCAAACAGCACTGAAGCAATGTCCGGCGGATAACCTGGCGTCATCGCAATAAAAACAACGCCAAGCGCCATCCCGAGCGACCAGAACATCCCTATCAGCAAATCCGAGTCGGTCCTGGCTTTTCGTTTCAACGCCGCCACTGCCAAGGCTGCAACGACCGAAACACCAAGCGCCGTAAAAATCGGCTCCACTTTCAGAAAATAACCCAGGCCGATTCCGCCAAAGGCAGTGTGGGCAATGCCGCCGCTCATCATCACCAGCTTTTTCTCCATGATGTAAACGCCAATGACACCACAGGCAATACTAGCCAAAACCGCAGCCATGATTGCGTTTTGCAGGAAATTATATTTCAAAATCGTCTCAATCACAGGGTTCCCTCCTCATGCCCACGCAGCACACGATGCGGGACGCCGTGAGCAATCAGGTCAACCGGACAGCCGTATACTTTCTCCACCAGTCCTGCTTCCAGTTCGGTCCGGCCATGATAAAACAGCTGCTGGTTCAGGCAGGCAATCTTGTCGATATTGGACGAAACTGCGCTTAAATCATGAGTTACGATCAAAATCGTCATTTCCTGATTCAGTTCTTTTAACAAGTCATAGATGCGGGTTTTTGACGCCGAGTCCACACTGGCTGTCGGTTCATCCAAAACCAGAATTTGCGGCTCGACCGCCAGGGCTCGTGCTATCAGTACCCGTTGCAACTGGCCGCCGGACAGCTGGCCGATTTGGCGATGCTTCAGGTCTGCTATTTCAAGCCGTTCCAGCAAAGAATCAACCAACTGGCGGTCCTGCCGGCTAAATCGGCTGAACCAGGCAGAACGCCCAGACAATCGCCCGATCAGTACAACCTCTTCGACACTGATGGGGAATTTGCGGTCGAAACGCGAGAACTGCGGGACATAACCGATGCTGCGCCGGGCGGATTCACCGCTGCGGCCGAAAATACGGATCTCGCCCGAATCCGGCTGCACCAGACCCAGTATCGACTTCAGCAAGGTTGTCTTGCCACCGCCATTGGGTCCAATAATTGCGAGAAATTCGCGTTCTTCAACCTGTAGGTTGACATCTCGCAACGCACAATCCTCGCCATAAAACACATTTAAATTGGAAATATCCAGTGCCAGCGCCATAGGTTGCTCCATCCGTTTATTACTTTAACACCATCGCAAAGGTTCTGGCCATTCGCAGCAGGTTTTCAACATAGTCGGTCGCCATCGGCGAGACCTTTTCCGCCTGCCCGCCTAATTCTTCGGCAAAGGTTCGCGATTGACGCCCGTCAATATCTTCCTGATAAAAGATTACCTTGATTCCTTTTTCCTTGGCCATGTCGATGACTTCGCGGAAACGGCGGGGATCAGCTTCTTTCCCTTCTTCTTCCAAGGCAACCATGGTCAGGTTATAGTCTTCGGCAAAATAACCAAATGCCGGATGATAAACAATGAACATCCTATTCCACAGGGTTTTGAATGAAGCCTGTATCTCTTGGTCGGCCGCTTGAATTCTCGCAATATATCTTTCGGCATTCGCTGCATAAGTTCCGCTGTTCGGCGGATCAATCCGGCTCAATTCCTGTGCCGTCAGGCGAACCATCTCGATCGCCCGTTTGGGTGAAAGCCAGATATGCGGGTCCTGGTCATTCGGCGCAAAATAACGCGCCGGGTATATTCTGGCCACTTCCATCTGCACGTCAACAATTCGCATGTCCCGGTTCATCTCCGCCAGTTTCGGCAA
>CAYLSL010000127.1:0-2822 GCA_964386615.1 uncultured Veillonellaceae bacterium | reverse complement strand
GCAGGCAAGATTCCTGGCCACGCCGCCGCGATATGCAGCCAGCAACCTGCCCTGCGGACTGCGCAGATTCTTTTCGACAAACGCGAGACATTTTTCCGCAGCCACCCGATATGCCGCCCGATCAAATACCTGTGAAGCTTTGGCCAACGCAACCGCCATCAAGGCGTTCCAGGCAGTAAGGACCTTATCGTCACGAAATGGCCGTTGGCGTTTATTTCTGCGCACAAACAGTTTTTTACGACACTCTTCCAGCAGTGAGGTCAACTCATTCACATTGCGCTTGGTTTTCGCAGCATAATCTGTCAGAGAGTTGCCAACGGTGTGCAGAATATTGGTACCGTGTTCGAAATTCCCTTTGTCAGTCACATTATAATATCCAGCAAAAAGTGTTGCCTTTTCTGTACCCAGGACTTCATTCAGTTCAGACATCGTCCATGTGTAGTAACGCCCTTCGCCCGCATCGGAATCTGCATCCTCAGCCGAATAAAACTCTCCGTCAGGACCTGCCAGGTCACGCAAAACATAACCGACAATCTCTTCAGCCACCCGGCTAAACTCGTGCTCGCCTGTCACTTCGGCTGCAATAAGAGAGACATATGCCAACAAAGCATTATCATAAAGCATCTTTTCGAAATGCGGCACTATCCATTTTTCATCGACCGCATAGCGGGAAAACCCATAACCGACATGGTCATAAATACCGCCAGCCTGCATGCATTCGAGAGTTTTTCGAACCATAGCCAACGCAGCATCATTATGCCCGCTTCGATAATAATCGAGCAAAAACAACATGTTATGCGGTGTAGGAAACTTTGGCGCCTTGCCAAATCCACCAAACTTGGCATCAAAGCTCGTTTCCAGTTGCCCGAATCCCTGATGCAAGATTTCCTGTGTCAACGGCGCGACAGGTAATTGACGGGACTGCGCCGCCTGAATAAAACCAATCAGCTTTTCACCATAAACCAGCAATTCCTGGCGTTTTCCCTGCCATTTTTTCTGCACTGATTCCAAGACTTGCAACAAGCCCGGACGGCCCCATTTTCCCGATTTCGGCAAATAGGTCCCGGCAAAAAACGGTTTGCCCTCAGGTGTCATGATGATTGTCATCGGCCACCCGCCACTGCCGGTTGCTGCCTGACAGGCCGCCATATATACACTGTCGATGTCAGGTCTTTCTTCCCGGTCGACCTTGATGCTGACAAAGCTGGCATTTAGCGCTGCCGCCACCGCTTCATCTTCAAAACTCTCATGCGCCATGACATGGCACCAATGACAGGTGCTGTAGCCAATGCTCAAAAAAATCGGCTTATCTTCCGTTTTGGCTTTTTCAAAGGCTGCCGCGCCCCATGGATACCAATCCACCGGATTATGGACATGTTGCAACAGATATGGCGACTGCTCACCAGTCAGATGGTTGACGGCCTGATTTGTATTTTTCATTGCACACCTCCCAAGTCTTAGCGCCAGCTACTTCACTTCAATGGTCCGTTCCAACGAATCCAGCCAGGTCTTGTCGCTGTGCCGGAAAGTTTTGATGACCACTTTGTCAGGATACAGGTATAACGAATTTGTCCAGATTACTTCCCGGTTCAGATCCGGATTTTGAATGTTGTGGACTCTTCCGTCATACAAATTGATTGGCGAATCAAAATCTTTATTCGTCGCCGGTGTATGTGTATGACCCGATACCCACATGAAGACCTGGGGGTTCTGACGAAGCAAATCGCGGATTTCGGTTTCCGGCTGGGCAATAAATGAGGGTGTGTTGATATAGCTGTTATAATTGGTCAATGTTCCCGCCAACGGCGCATGGGCAAAGACAATTGTCGGCCGGTTCTTGTTTTTTGCCAGCACCTCCGCCAACCAGTTCATTTGCGCCTGTGAAAACTGGCAAAGGACTTTCGAATCCAGACTATCCGTAGACAAGAACACCAGCAGGTAGCGTCCGTATTCCTGCACAGAATACAATTGTTGCTGGTTAAACTCCCGCTTGAAACGATTCAGTTTGGCTTGCCGTTCCTCCGCATTGCCGCGGATGAATTTAAAATTCTGGTCACGTCCGGTGTATATGTAATCATGATTGCCCACGATATAAGTAACCGGTTTTTTCAGCTGGGCAAAGAAAGCTTTTGCCGCTGAGTACTCTTCATCAGTCCCATACGAGCCGACCAAATCGCCGGTGGCAACGGTGCGGCTCACATCATCCCAGGCATTGATGTCGGCAATAAGATTCTGCTTGGCATCCATGATTCGCTGTTCCTTGACCGGGTCCGGAGTTTCGCGCGGTACAAATGGAAAATGCGCATCGGACAGGATCAAAATTCTCTGGTAAGCGGCCGGTTCAGCCCAACCGTTGGCAGGTGCAAACCAACTGAACAGGGCCACAACGACTGCGGCGACAACCAGATTCAGGTTACGCCTGACGAGCTTCAACATACCGATCTCCGCCTTTCATAGCTGTTACTACTGTGGTATGAGCAGCAATCCTATGGTTTTAAGAAACCATTGTTGGAGTTGGGCACCGCCAGGAATAAAAGCTGCATGTCGGTGTAGCCGCCAGCCTGAATGATAACAACCAGGTCCAGGTTTTGTCCATCGCCGGCAACAGCGGAAAAATTGGGATAAACCAGGCCGGAAACATTCAGGTAATTCGGCGCAAGTACAGTAGTGCCGGGCGCTGATCCGTCCTTGCCAGCGAACGATTGCTGTCCGCCCAGTTTGGCAACGATCGGTTGCCAACTCTTCAACCCGGCTGAGCCTTGGCCTTGCAATGCCTGCAGTGTGAGGAAATGGGTGGTGTTTTTGCCGACAGTGCTCCCCGG
>CAYLSL010000126.1:1441-5032 GCA_964386615.1 uncultured Veillonellaceae bacterium | reverse complement strand
GCTCTTCGACCGGCTTTTGCAGCAGGGACATCGCATCGTCTCCTTTCAATGGACCCTTCTCTGCCCTTATTATACCGTAAGATAACGCAAAATCACCTCGTCCGACAGTTCTTCCGTCGCACCGGCGGCCACAATTTCGCCTTTTTGGATCACAATGAACCGGTCGGCCAGTTTTTTGGCAAATTTGAGGTTTTGTTCGACGATCACGATCGGAATCTGCATCGCCTGGTGAATCCGCCGCAGAATATTGCCGATCTCCGCCACCACATTCGGCTGGATCCCTTCCGTCGGCTCATCGAGCAGCAGCGCCTTGGGGTGGCTCATCAGCGCCCGGGCGATTGCCAGCTGTTGCTGTTGCCCGCCGGACAGCACGCCACCTTTGCGGTGCAGATGCTCCGGCAAAATCGGGAAATAGTCGAACACTTCTTCCAGCCGCGGCTTGATCTCTTTGGTGTGCGACAGCGCTCCCAGCTCAAGGTTTTCTTTCACCGTCAGGTTGGGGATGATCTCGCGGCCCTGCGGCACATAGGCAATACCGCTCTGGGCCCGTTCATAGGCTTTCATCGCTGTCAGATCGACCTTGTCCAGACAAACCGCACCGGTCTGCAGCGGCAACAGGCCGATCAGGCTTTTCAGCAGCGTGGTCTTGCCGACGCCGTTACGGCCGAGGATCGCCAGTTTTTCCGTGGAATCCACAGCAAACGAGACTTTGTTGACGATGCGGCTCTTGCCGTAACTGACCGATACGCCCTTGACTTCCAACATCCTACGCCACCGCCTCGTCATCATCTTTCAGATATACCTGCACCACTTTCGGATTGCGCTTGACTTCGGCGAACGACCCCTCGGCCAGTACTTTGCCCTGATGCAATACACTGACGGTTTCGGCGATCTGCTCGACAAAATCAATGTCATGTTCCACGACGATGACCGTCTTGTCTTTCATCATCGTCTTGATCATCTCACCGGTCTTGTAGGTTTCGTCAGCAGTCATGCCGGCAGTCGGTTCGTCCAGCGTGATCAGCTGCGGCTTCTGGGCGATCACCATTCCCATTTCCAACCACTGGCGCTCACCGTGCGACAGGGATGTGGAAATGACATCGCGTTTGCCGTACAGATTGATCTGATCGAGGATGGTTTTGATTTCCTCGGCAATCGCCCGATTCTTGCGGTACAGGAAAGTTTTCAGGATGCTGCTGTGCCCGGCCAGCGCCACTTCAATGTTTTCATACACGGTGAGATAATCGAACAGGTTCGGTCCCTGAAACTTGCGGCCCACTTTGTATTTACCGGCGATTTCATGCGGATTGCGGCCGCTGATCTCGGCGCCGTCCAGCAGCACTTTGCCGGAGGTCGGCGCGGTTTTGCCGGTGATCATGTCGATGATCGTAGTCTTGCCGGCGCCGTTGGGGCCGATGATGACCCGCGTCTCGCCCTTGTCGACCGAAAGTGACACCTGATCCACTGCCAGAAACCCGCTGAAACTGACACTGACATTCTGCAGTTCCAAAAACGCCATGCCTTACACCTTGCCTTTCGCCGTAGCCAGTTCTCCGTCCAGCAGCTCCAGTTCATCGTCACAGCTCACGTCGCCCAGCTGACGGTCGACCCGACGGCAATACTGCCAGTCCAGCAGCGTACCGACCAGGCCTTTGGGAAAGAACATCACGACAGCCAGCATCACTGCACCGAGAATCAGCAACCAGACATTTTCAAAATGCTCGGACAGCAGGCTCTCCAGCCAGGTCACCAGGAAAGCGCCGATCATTGCGCCGGTCAGATTGCCGCGGCCGCCTACCGCCAGCCAGACCAGCACGGCAGTGGAAAAGCCGACGCCGATATTGGTCGGTGAGACGAACGAACCGATCGGGATGTACAGCATGCCCGCCAGGCCGGCGATCATGCCGGAAATGACGAAAATCGCCAGTTTGAATGCCGCCGGATTGAAGCCGAGGAATTGCAGCCGGCTTTCGTTTTCGCGCACCGAGCGCAAAATCATGCCGAAGCGGCTGTGCGTCAGCCAGCGGCAGAACAGATAGACGAGCAGCCCGACCGCCAGCATCACATAGTAGTGCTCCAGCACCGACAAAGGCTCATCGCCGATCGTCAACGGCGGCAGACCGCTGATGCCGTTTGCGCCGCCGGTGTATTTCTGCTGGTTGGTAAAAAACAGTTCGATCAGCGAGGCCAGCGACAAGGTGATAATGTTGAAGAACACGCCTTTGACCTTGCTGGTGAAAATGAAATAGCCGAGCAGTCCTGCCACCAGCCCCGGAATCAGCATGCCGAGCAGCACGGCAACCGGCGTATTGTGCAGGATCTGCATGAACCAGGGAACCTCGGTCACGCCAAAGCCGCTCATGAAGGCCGGCACACCGTCGCGGGTCGCATACGACAACGCCAGCACATAGCCGCCCAGTCCGAAGAACATCGCCTGCCCCAGATTCATCAGGCCGGCCGTGCCCCAGAGAATATCCAGCGACAGGGCAAAAACAATATAGATGATGCATTTGCTCATCATCTCCACCCGGAATAAGGACGCCACGAGCGGAAACGAAACAAGAAACAACAGCAACAGGATATCGATGTATTTGTCCCAACCGATCGTCTTGAACTGCTTCAACATGCCGCTCACCTCTTCTCTGTTGTAAACAAGCCTTCCGGCTTGAATCGGATCAGTACGATAATCACCAGGAACACCAGCACTTTGGCAGTAATTTCACTCATGTAGCCGGCCATCACGGTGACCGATTCGCTGATCACGACTGAACTGGCGGCCGTGCCGGCGATCGAAGCGAAGCCGCCCAGCACCACGGTCAGGAAACCGTCCACGATATAATAAGAACCCATCGACGGCATGACACTCTTCACCGGCGCAATCAACGCGCCAGCCAAACCGGCCAGGCCGGAGCCGCAGGCAAAGGTCAGCGTGTCGATCCGGGCGGTGTTGACGCCCAGGCACTGCGCCATGCTGCGGTTTTTGGTCACGGCCCGCAGCTGCATGCCGTACGGGGTTTTGTAAAACAAAGCCAGCGTTGCCGCCAAAATTGCCACGGCGACAAAAATCAGGAACAGATTGTAATGGGGAATCACGATGCCGCTAATGACGAAACGGCCTTCCAGCGGCATGCCGACGAATTTGTCTTCCGGGCCGAACGCCATCCGGACCAGTTGTTGCAGGATGATCGACAATGCGAACGTCGCCAGCAGCGTTTCGGCGACTTTGCCGTACAGCCGGCGGATCAGCGTCAGTTCGATCAGCGCGCCGAGCAGCGCCGTCACCAGAAATGCCATCAGCATGGAAATGAAAAATGAAGCATGAAACACCGTCGTTACGAAATAAGTCACATAGGCGCCGATCATGATGAATTCGCCGTGGGCCATGTTGACCACGTCCATCAGACCGAAGATGATCACCAGACCCAGCGCGGTGATGAACAGCATCGCCGAAACGCTGAGGCCATTGATGCTTTGCGAAATTAACAGTTCCATCGCGATTCACTCCTTTCCCCCTGCATGAGCTAAAAATGACAAAGTGCCTGCCACAAGCGGAGCGATCCGCTCATGACAGGCACACGTCGTTGTGTCAGT
>CAYLSL010000126.1:0-1341 GCA_964386615.1 uncultured Veillonellaceae bacterium | reverse complement strand
AACTGAGTCAGTTTACAGTTCCGGTTTGACCAGTGCGTTCGAGCTGTAGACGATTTCAAACATGCCGTCCGGCTTGATCTTGCCGATCCGCGACTGCAGCCAGGTGTGGTTGTTGGTCGGGTCGACCTTGATTTTGCCCTGCGGCGAGTCGACTTCCAGTCCCTTGAAGGCGCTGATCAGGCTCGGCCCATCATATTTTTCCGCTTTTTCCAGCGCTTTGGCCAGCAGATACACACCATGGTAGGCGCCTTCGGCCAGGTTGGTCACGGTGGTGTTGTCGGCGAATTTGCTGTTGTAAGCTTCAACAAACTTTTTGCTTTCCGGGGTATCGACGACCTGGAAGTAAGAGAAGGAACTGTAGTGACCGGCTGCCGCAGCAGCACCGATGCCCTTGACGGTTGCTTCATGCGTGGCGATCGAGCAGATCGGCATGTCTTTGGCAGACAGTCCATATTGTTGATATTGTTTATAGAACGGCACCACGCTGTCGCCGGCCACCGCCGAGAAAATGACGTCCGGTTTGGCCTGTTTGATTTTGTTGATCAGTGAGGAAAACTCGGTGTGTCCGAGCGGCACGAACTCTTCGCCGACCACTTGGCCGCCGGCTTTTTCCAGCATGGCTTTGGCTTTCTTGACACTGGTGACACCGAACACGTAGTCGGAACCGACGAAGAAGACTTTCTTGCCAAGGTTTTTCACGATCCAGGGGATGAAGTCAGCGCTTTGCTGGCTGGGGACCGAGTTGGTGTAAATGACGTTGGGCGAAGGTTTTTCGCCTTCATAGTAGGTATTGTACACCAGCACCGATTTGTTGCGTTCCACATCGGGAATGACCGCCAGGCGGGAGGCCGACGAGTTGGTGCCGACGGTGGCCACGACTTTGTCCTGCAAAATCAGTTTCTTGATTTTTTCGGTCGCTTTGGCCGGGTCGGAGGCATAGTCCTCAAACACGGGAATCAGTTTCTTGCCTTTGATGCCACCGGCAGCGTTGATCTCGTCGATCGCCAGCTTGGCCGCATTCAGCATCGGTTTTTCCGAGATCGAGAAAGGCCCGGTGGTGGAGTAAAGCACGCCGATCTTGATGCCTTCGGCAGCAGCCGGCGCCGGAGAGGCTGCAGGAGCTTTCTCTGATTTGCCGCAACCGACGAGCAAACTGATTGCCATGACCAAAACCAATAATCCCGTGAACCATTTCCTATGCCGCATGTTGTTTTCCTCCCTGTACTTTGTGTTTAAAGCCAAAAAAAGAGACTTTGTTCGTTTGAACAAAGCCTCATTGCTTTTGCAGACCGCTTAATTGTTTATGATTATAGCACCGGTAAAAATCGAATACAATAGAAC
>CAYLSL010000125.1:0-5190 GCA_964386615.1 uncultured Veillonellaceae bacterium | reverse complement strand
ATCCATAATAATGACAGAGGGAATTTTGCACGATGGAACACGCGAAGTTGCTGGAAGTTATCCGGATCAATCCGAACGCAATCGCCCGTATCGAGAAGCCAAGCGATGAAATGAAGTTGATGGCGGTTGGCAAAAACGGCCTGACTTTGCAATACATTGATTCGCCGACCCGAGAAATGCAGGAAGCAGCGATCGGCAATAATGTCCGGGCGATCCAATTTATTGACGATCCGACGGAAGAAATGCAATTCAAAGCCGTCATGGATGGCTGGATTAATTTGGCTTATATCAAGAATCCATCGGAAGACTTGATAAAACTCGCGCTTACACAGGCGGGCTGGGCGATAAAATATGCGTCAAACCCCAGTGAAGAGCTGCAGTTGCTGGCGGTCGGCAAAAATTACGATGCGATCCGGTTTATCGCCGATCCCAGCGAAAAAGTGCAACTGACGGCAGTGAACATCAGTTATGAAGCGCTGCGGTATATAATGGCGCCGAGCCGGTCTGCAGAACTTGCTGCAATCCGGCAGAATGAGCAGGCGATTCGGTTTATCAATGATTTGGACAAAAACAAATTCCTCGCATTTTTAGCCGTGAATATTTTGGTAATCAATTATGACATGGCAAACGTTGAAATCACGGCCGAAGAATTGGCGCAAGTTTTGAAATCGGCCTTGGCCGATGAAGCAGTGGCAGAAAAATATGTCAGGGACTTTTTGAACTGCAGCGCTATCGACAGGACCAGCGTCCGATTTCCTATCGACAAGCTCATGTTTATTTATCAGCATGGCAGTAAAAAGGCGAAGCGAATCGCCGTAGATGAAAAACTAAAGATGAGGTAGGCAGGCGATACGATGAATTATGCGGATACACTGAAAAGCGTGGATTTAGTGCTGGCGACCGGCGAAGTTCCCTTGATCGTCGGCGAGACAGGAATCGGCAAAACCGCCCTGGCCAAGGAACTGGCCGAGACAAATGGCTGGAGTCTGATCGTGATTGACGGAAACCTGTTGAAAGAAGGCGAAATCGGCGGTTTACCAACGATTGAGCCGTATACCAGGTTGAATCACAAGGGTGACAAGGTCGAGCAAAAAGCGACAGTCTATGCCGTTCATCACAAATTGCGGGAAATCGATGCGGAAACCGCCAAAGGGCAGACCGTGCTGCTGTTTATCGATGAGATCAACCGCTGCGAACACACCGTGCAGCAGGAACTGATGAATTTGATCCTGAACCGGGAAATCAATGGCTATACGCTGCCAGCCGGGGTAAAGGTCGTCGCGGCGATGAACCCGTCCAGCAAATATGGCGCAGATTTCGACTATCAGGTTGTCGATATGGATGTTGCGCAAGAGAATCGCTTCGTCTGGCTGTATATGGAGCCGGATCATCTGCAGTGGTTGGACTGGGCCAGCGAGGCCGGTCTGGAACCGAAGGTGATTGAGTTCATTTCTACATTTCCCGAGTATTTGCTGAAGATCAATGAAGATGACATTCGGGCGACGCCGCGAAGCTATGAACGAATATCCAGCCTGTACAAGCTTTACCGGCAGCGGCAGGAATCCGTACCGCGGTCCGTATTTTTAAATGTGCTGCGCGGTAATGTGGGGCGACTGATTGCCGAAGAGTTTGCCAACTTTGCTGAAACCGAGCAACGCGCGTTGATCTCCTTTGCGGAGGTCTTTGCCGGGAACTCGTTGTCGGCGTCCGTGCTTGAAAAGGTAAAAAAAGAAAGCCATACCCGGCTTTATCTGTCGGCAAAAAACATTTTAAAGAACCTGTCAGATACGATAAACCGGGGAGATGTTGATACCAGGGACCTGATCAGCCGTTTGATTGCATTTTTAAAGCATTATCCGGCCGATTTAATGATCGGCGTCATGAAAGATATGAAAAACAGCTACCCCTTGGTGTATCAGCAGGCCATAGAAGATGAATCGTTTGTCGAAGCTTATTTTGCAACCTATAGCGCCATCCGGTAATCAGGCATGGAACCTTTTTTCGATCAACAGGTCAGAAACCTTTATGAGACCGCCTATAACATCATCGATACCTTTCTGAAGGAAAAGCGGCGTGATCAAGCTGCCACACTCCAGATTCCGCCGGAGTTCAAAACCGATTTTTTTCGTCTCGTCGACAGAGTGAATCTAAATCTGCTGGCAGATAACGACAATTTTTACGGCTATTTTTTATTTCAACTGTCGCGCGAAATCCGTTTCGATATCAGCAGTCCCACGGCGATTAATTTTCAGGGCGCAAAGTATGTTTTGCATTTTAATCCGATCCTGTTTTTGACGCTGACATTGCATCAAATGGGAACCACCATCAAGCACGAAATCCTTCACGTCTGTTCGCTACACCTGATCCGGGCCAGAGAGCTCAGGACGCGATACAAACCGGTCGCACTCAACATGGCTATGGATATTGTGGTAAATACCTATCTGGATTTCCTGCCGCCCTATGCGACAACATTGGAGTGGGTAAACCTGAACCATTCCCTGCAATTGCTGCCGTTCGAACCCTTCGAATATTATGCCGAAAAAATCCAAAATGCGCTGGATCTGCTGGAGGAAACGAGTGATGGCGCCGAGACTGACAACCCCGATGAATCTATCGAGAAGGAATACGATCCGGCGACAACCCATGAGATTTGGCAGGAATCCAATGATATTGACGATCAAACACTGCGCGAGTTTACCGAAAAAGTAATGGATGCCGCGCAAAAAGGCAGTGTTCCCTATTATCTGGCCGGCCTGATTGCGGCAATGCGCAACAGCCGGGCCGAATTGCCATGGAACCTGTATCTGCAGCGAATGCTGGGGTCGGCGGTCAGCAATCCCAAGAAAACGATCACCCGCAGAAACCGGCGACAGCCGGATCGACTGGACATACGCGGTGAACTGCGCAGTCACAAAGCGAAAATTATTGTTGCGCTGGACATCAGCGGCAGCATTTCTGACGAAGAGTTTTTGCAGGCAATCCGTGAAGTGTTCAACATCGTAAAGAACTACCGGCACGAGATCGAGATTGTCGAATGCGATAACGAAATCCGGCGCGTATATAAAGTGAAATCGGACAAAGATGTCAGAGCCCGGCTGCCTATTCGCGGCGGCACCCGATATTCGCCGGTTATTGAATATGCCAATGTACAAAAAATAGACCTGCTGGTGTATTTTACCGATGGAAAAGGCGAAGACCGGCTTCAATCAGTTCCCAAAGGCTATAAAACACTCTGGGTGATATCCGGTCGCGGTGATAAGCTTTCGCTTGGCGAAGCCTATGGTGCAGTGAAAAAGCTGAGTCCGGCGGCAAACAAGGAGCATATCCTGGATATCAATGATGTGGAACGCGGCGGCTATTCGATGAATAACCACGAAAAACTCCACATTTGAATGATGGAAAAAATAGGGGAATAATGAAAAAGACCTCCTGCCGTATCATCGCTACGACAGGAGGTCTTACTATCTTTAGGCAGGCAATGCAAACGTGTCAAAAACGTATTTTTGATTATTTTGATCCAGCCAATAATCGGTTACTGAAATTGAATTCTTGTCGTTATCCACGGTGAAAATAGCATAGCCGGGGCGTCCCTGGGTATTGGGGACGGCCGTAGTCGGAAATACATTGGTCAACCGTTTGTCGACAGTGGCGGGGTTATAGCTGCTGATACAACCCAAATTGCCAAGAACGATCTGCGGCAGTCCGTTAGCCTGGCCACGGAAATAAAGATGCTCATGTCCGGAAATATAAGCGGTCACTTGGTTGTCTGTCAGCAGTTGCCAAAATTGACCCTGCAGGCTGGCCTGATCAAACAGATTAAACTGTGCGATTTTACTGCTGGCGGTAGTGTCAGGGGTAAAAACCGGACTGTGCCCCAAAACGAAGAGGTGACGCGCCCCCTGTTTTTCCTGCAGTTCAGTTTTCAGCCAATCCATCGGCAGTGTAACGATTCCGGCGGAAGTATTGACAAACTGATCGATCATAATGAACTTGGCATTATTGTGAATGAAACTATAGGACAAGCCTTTTGCGCCAGATGGACCGTTCTGCGGCATGGAGCCAGCCATACCAGCCATGTAAGCTTGGTATAGCGACGGATCACCATTGTGCAAACCAAAATCATGGTTGCCGCGCATCACGTACAAGGGAATATTTGCCTGAGCAAGCGGGGCTGTTACTTTCTTATAGTTTGCGTATTGCATGTCGAATTTTTTATAAGCTGGAGACGTTGGCAGTGTTTGGGCTCCCGTAATCAAATCGCCTGTTTGTAGAACCAAGTCAGGTTTTTCAGCGATGATATAGTTGATAATGGGGGGAAGATAGGCGGTAACCCCGGTTTGTGTGTGTTGCATATCAGCATCATGGGTATCGCTAATCATGGCGAACTTCCAGACAGAAGCCTTAGCTGCAGTTGGTAATGCGTTAGCCTGCGTGATAGCGTCCGGCAGTAGTGCTGGCGACATTCCCAATAATCCGGTCAGCGCGCTGCAGGTCTTGATAAAGTTGCGGCGGGACATATTCCGCTGTTGCAACAAGTCACCTAATGATTGATTTTTTAGCATGTTTTTTTCATCTCCTTTACCCATAATTTTTTATTCTGTGAATCCTGTGACAAACCCTCCTTTATCTACTAGTGATGAATCAACAAAACTCGTTAGACCCATCAAAGCCAAAGTCCATGCCGGCGTAATTCCAGCATGGACTTTTCAATCATTTATCTGATTTTAAATGGCGACGGTCGTAATCAAACAGGACCTTAGCTTTTTAACCCGGTATCTTCCGCAACGCCCATCATTATATTCATGCACTGCACGGCGGCGCCGGACGCACCCTTGCCAAGGTTGTCAAAGCGAGTTACCACCAATACCTGTTCATTTGTGCCAAAGACGCAAAGCTCAATTCGGTTGGTATCGTTGCAGCACTCCACTTGGAAGAAGCCATCTTCCAGTGTGGCTTCCAGGTCAAACGGCATAACCTTGATGAATTTTTCTGCAGCATAGTACTCGGCAAAAAACTCTTGCACTTGCGCGGCTCCCAGCGGTTTGTTGAACATGCGGGAAACCAGGGGAACCATGACGCCCATGCCTTTATAATAGTCGGCCACGATCGGAATAAATGCCGGCGGATATTGGAGCCCGGTTGATACTTTCATTTCCGGCAAATGCTTGTGTTGCATGCTCAGCGCATACG
>CAYLSL010000124.1:0-5297 GCA_964386615.1 uncultured Veillonellaceae bacterium | reverse complement strand
GAGTCATCTGCGGCTCTTGTGGTCAGGTCTTTGGCAGAAAGGTATGGAATTCTACTGATGATCGGTTCAGGCGGGTCATCTGGCGATGCAATGGAAAGTATGTTAAGAAAGGAAAGAAAGGATGTGACAGCCGACATATTGACGACGAGGTTTTGTATCAGGCTTTTATTAGTGTGTTTAATGTGATGATCGAGAAAAAGGATAGCTTTCTGGGAAAGTGGCGGGAGCAGTTGGGGAGCGATAATGCACTGGTAAGATATAAGGCAAAGCAATTGATTGAGATTATTGCAGGAGCGGAGAGGGTTACTGAATTCGACATCATTCTATATTTTGCGATGGTCGAAAAAGTGATCGTTTATGATGGTGGTCGGATAATTGTAACTTTGTTTGACGGGACTGATGTTGAGTGTGAAGTTAAGGTGAAATCAGATTTTGGTAATAATATCGCAATCCATTTTCTTTGAAAATATTGACACTACTCGGCAGAATGGTTTATAATTTGACTTAAATCAATTAATGGAGTGAATAATATGGCTAGACCTCAACAAGATCCCCAAATTAGAATTAACGAGATACTGGATGCCGCCGAGACCCTGTTTTATGATCATGGGTACCATCAAACGATGATTAGTGATATCGTAAAAAAAATCGGCGCGGCTCAGGGCACATTTTATTATTACTTTTCTTCCAAAGAGGGAATCGTGGAAGCTCTGATTAACCGTCATTTAACAAATTTTCTGTCGGAAATCGATGCAGTAACCTGTTCAGCGGACATTTCCGTGCCTCATAAAATTGAAGTAATGGCTAAGATTATGCTTGATACAATTCAGTATAAACAAGGCTTGTTGCTCGAGTTTTTGTATAACGATCAATATCTTCATCTTATGGATAAATTGTTTCGTCAGGCCAAGAAGCTACTTACTCCTTATTTGTTAACTATTATCGAGGAAGGTAAGCGTAACCGGATTTTTGTTGTTCCATACCCAAAGGCAGCTTCAAACGCTATCCTGGCAATCATTCAATGCTATGTTGAGGCTCTGTACGAAAAAGAATCTACTGAGGCACTCCAGGATCAAAGAGTGCTGGCTAAGCGTCTTATTGAAAATTCATTGGGCATGCCGGAAGGAAGTTTGCATATTGCAATGTGGTCAGCATAAACGTGATTGAATTAAATCAGTGCCCTGCAGGAGACCCGGCTAATTTTTTTGGCATTAATTGACTTGAATCGGTTAATGCCAAAATACACTTCTATATTAGAATAACCCGGAAAGGACAAGAAAAATGAAGATAATTCTATTTTATTCATCCATTGGACAAGGCCATATCAGTGCGGCTCACGCCATTGAACAAGAGATTCTTAAACAAGTTCCTTCGACAACTATTATAAAAAAAGATATTCGTGAATTCATGGACCCGATTGAAAGGATGCTCGACGAAAAGCTGTACTGGTTTGTTGCAAAAAACTTACCGGATTTATTTGACAACATTTTTCTATCCATGCAGGAACGGGGAAAGAGCGTAGGGTCATTGGCATGGCTGCCCAATGATTATCCGGAACAAAAAGTGTACGAATACCTCGCATCCGAGGTACCGGACGCAATTATGGCTACACACTATGGAGCGGCGCAAGTGCTGGGGAATCTCAGAGAGAAGGGCCTGTTGCCGGGGACCAAGATTGGCTGGCTTCATACCGACTATTTCGAAGGCTACTTTCCCCGAATATCCAAGCGCATTGATCGTACTTTTTTGGCGCATTCTGCACTGGAAAGACTTTGGCTGGCAGCGGGCGTTTTTCCTGATCTGATTGAAACTACGGGTATGCCTGTAAACATTCCCACTAGCGACTTGAATACCGCCAAAGATCGTCTTACTCAGATCGGTTTTTCTCCTACCATAAAAACAATAACAATAGCCAGCGGAAAAGAAGGCGTTGGCGACTTTCCGGGTGTTGTCATGAGCCTTGCGAACGCGATAAGAGAACCTTTACAAATTATCGCAGTGTGCGGCCATAACGAAAAACAATTACGAGCTCTGCAAAAAATTCAACATAAAAATTCCAAAGTCGTGAAACTAAAGATCTTGGGCTTCATTCCGCAGTCAGATCTAGTTTCTTTCATTCAGGCATCCGATCTGTTTATTACCAAGGCAGGGGGGCTGTCTCCCGCAGAAGCATTCACGATTGGCAAGCCTACTATTTTATTGAATGTGATAAGCGGCCATGAAAGAGAAAACGCGGAATTGTTTTCAAGATTGGGAATGGCTGAGTTCAATGCGGATATTGAAAAAATAGGGGCTCAGGCGTGGGCGCTTTTATTGGATCCGGAAAAGCAGACTTCCATGTTGACGGCGCAGCAAGAGTTTCGGGCTAACATGGATATTGGGAAAATCGCGCGTTTTCTTCTTGATCCACAAACCAAAGCGCGACGTGTGCAGGCAGGTTTTGGATTGGAAAACGGCTTTGCCGCAAGCAATGGTTATGACGTACTGGCGCAAATGGATGCCGATGTCCCAGCCGATATGGAGATCCTTCTTTCCTATTCGGCCTCAAAAGAGGATGTGCGGATCGTCACGGAAAATCCATTCGGACACATCGCGATCCGTGTCGACGATACTGTCTACAGCTCAAACCATATGTCTCATCCGGAAAAAGAATCACCTTTGCTTCAGCAAATGAGCTTGGCCCACTATTTGTTTGGGGTCTTGCCACCCTCTGATAACCAGGAACACACGAGCACCTACGGGCTGTCTTACGGGCGTGATACCCTTGGATTCCGAATCAAAGGTCTTGAACCAACATCTCTACAACGAATGCATGCGGAGGCAGCAAGAATTGAAGAGGAGTTTCGTCTAGGGATATGCGAGTGGGACAAAATTACATCAAATTGTGCAGATTTTGTTGCCCGTATTCTTCGAAGCGGCGGCTATGATATTGAATATAAGATGGGGCAAAGCATTATTCCCACAATGCCTCTGGATGTCTTTGAAAAGGTTCGCGCCGCTTTCGAAGGTAATCCCAGCTTTCGAACGGAAATGGTGGCCTATAGACGACTGCCAGGATCTCAGGCTGCCTACCGTTTCTCGCGTTTCCCACTTTCTCTGGAGCAACCAGGGCGAGCCTTGGCGCAAGTTCTAACCAATTCTACTCCTGGTAAGATTGAAAAAAGTATTGGAAAGCAATTGACCGGATATATTGGTGATGACCGAATTTATTACGAGAATTTAAGAGTTTGTTTACCTACATCGGCATTCGATGACCTTGGACGTTCCCGAAGTCGCGCGGAAAGCATGGAACAAATCCTTTTTGCAGAAGCGCTACAATTGATCGCCGAACAGAAAAGCCTGTACGTCGATGCTTACAAGCAAAAGCTGGAACAACAGATTAGGCTGGAATTCCATTATTGGGTTGACAGGTGTTGCGATGTAGCGAGAATTTCAACGGAACATGCGGAAAGTATTCTCGATGGTCAAAATACAATAAAACTACGCGAAGCTTTGACCAAGCTGATGGATGAATATGCGGCAATCGGTCTCCGGGAAGGTGAGCAGGAGCAACTGATCAAATTCATTAAAAAGTTGTCGGAGTTTTATCAAGTCATCGAGCGGGGATTTTCAGCTGCGGGGCACAGACAACACGAGTTGGTGCTTGAAGTCAAAGCGGTGTCTGAAAAAACAAAAAAACAATTCAAAAGCTTTTTTGGAATTGCCACTCCACTCCTGAGAGAGTTGGATGCAACTAAGCGAATGAGTGGGGTTTCCCCCAAAAGCCGCTCCCATTCTGAGGCCGGTGATGACAATTTTCTAAACCATGGCTGATTATTCCCTGATGGGTATATTCCTTGCATGTGCTCTGGGAATACCGGTTCCAGAGGAACTTACCTTGCTTTCGGCGGGGATTTTGGTGTCAACAAAGCAACTCCAGCCAGGTTTTGCAATCATATCCGGAGTATCTGGGGTTTTCATGAGTGATTCAATTCTGTATTTCCTGGGACGACGTCTCGGCCCACAGATTTTTCGATGGTACCTCTTTCGAACCGTCTTTACAGTATCTCGCGTCAAATGGGCTGAATACCATATTCGCAGAAACGGGACTCTTTTTTGCTTCATGGGACGTTTTCTTCCCGGCCTGCGTGTCGTCATATTCACAACTACTGGCGCGCTTGGGATAAAGCCAAACATATTCCTGATAATTGATGCTCTTGCAGCAGTGATTAGCGTTTTACTTTGGATTTCCATAGGCAACTGGCTGGGGTCAAACTTCCTTGATGCCGCTCTCCATGCTCAGGAAATCAAGGTGGGTCTCATTTGCATTGCATTGCTAATCTTTGTGATCGGCATGACGCGGCAGATCATAACCCGAAGCTAAGCCCCCGGTTATGCCGATTGAATGCGGCTTTGCTGGAACGCGGAGGGAATAATGCGGAGGGAATAATATGGAAGACATCAATTCGGATGGTAAGTGGATTTTTATCAGTTTGTCTTGCTTGGGGATACTACTTATCAGCTTTGTGGCGCTGCTGGCAGTGCTTATCGTCGTTAGCGGCGCGATTCTGCTGAAGAGTTTGTTTTGACGGGATGAATCGACAAGCGTTCAATTGAGCTACAAGTAATTGCGGATTATATTGCAATAATGGGCACATTCAGTTTGAAAAACACGGATATCGTTTTTAAAAAACGACGTCAGATCGACTGATTTATAGAATGGAGTGCCATACTGAATCAAAATTATATTTTTCGTTAATAAGTTATTTTGGGATATTTTCTGGCGTTAAGCCGTGAGAGGGAAAATGTATGCATGCATTTATTAACGCTGTAGTATCATATCTTCCCAACAAGATGGAGGTTAATGATACCAACAGAATAACAACGAAGATAGGAATTTTTAGCCGCCATGTTGTTGAAGAGGGTGAATGCGCTTCAGATTTAGCCTATAATGCTGCGGAAAAGATGTTTTTCGATTATTCGATTGATCGAAATTCGATCGATTTTTTAATTTTATGTACGCAATCGCCTGATTATTTTTTACCAACGACGTCATGCATTCTGCAGAATCGCTTAAGACTGTCAACACAATGCGGAGCGTTTGACTTTAATTTGGGATGCTCTGGATATGTTTATGGGTTGAGTATGGCCAAAGGATTGATAGAAACTGGTCAAGCGAACCGTATTTTGCTCCTAACAGCTGAAACCTATAGCAAGTATATTCATCCGGAGGATAATACCGTTCGGCCTATATTTGGGGATGCGGCCACAGCAACTCTGGTATCTGCTGAAAACACCGATATTGATGGATTACATGC
>CAYLSL010000123.1:0-5305 GCA_964386615.1 uncultured Veillonellaceae bacterium | reverse complement strand
AGATTCGTCGCAACGAAACAAGCTGTATTCATTGTCAGGCTTGTAGCCGCGCCTGTCCGGTCCGGATTCCGGTTTCAGAAGTGCAGGCGGTCAGCGATGACCGCTGTGTTGGTTGCCAGCGCTGCCTGGAAGCCTGTCCGGTGAAAAATACGCTGCAGATTCAGTCTTCCCCTTCGTTGGGCAAACGGATCCTGAAACCGGCAATAGCGGGAATCATTGCGGTTGGACTATTCATCGCCATTGTAGGCGGCGCGCAGGCGGGAGGTTTCTGGAAGTCCAATGACGCCAGGTCAATTGCTCAGATTGCCAGCACTGCCGAACTCAAAGGCTGGATGAAATGGAACGAAGTTGTCGACAAATTCAAAGTGGACGAAACCGCATTGGCAAAGGAGCTAAAGTTGCCGCCAGGCTATAAGCGGGATGCGACACTCAAGGAACTGGGGCACAAGAACGGCTTTGAAACCAAAGATGTGGGCAAGGCGATCGACAGAATCAAACAAAAATAGCAGTAACAAATTCGAAGATAAGCTTCGCCGTGATGACCTTATCTATAGTGTGAAGGGTTGCAGAAAAAACATGAAACCGGTAGTATATTAAGCAATGATTGAATATGAGGGGGTTGCATTGGCCGAATTTGAATTGCGATAGATTGAAGCGGCTGGCAACAATTGTTAAGGTGGCTGAACAATGAATGGACATCATCACAACCATGACCATGGGCATGGTGTAGGCATAAAACGTGAAGGAAATGCAACTGCATTAAAATGGGCCTTTGGTATTACTGCGGTAATTTTGGTCGCGGAAGCGATCGGTGGCTGGCTGACGAACAGTCTGGCGCTGTTGTCGGATGCGGGACATATGCTTAGCGATGCGGCTTCGCTAGGACTCAGTCTGATGGCAATGCATTTTGCCAAACGCCCGGCCTCTGCCAGCAAAAGTTACGGTTATCGTCGCCTGGAAATATTGGCTGCACTGGCAAATGGAGTCGCATTGTTTGTGATTGCTGCAGCCATCAGCTGGGAGGCCGTGCACCGAATGGCTGCACCGCCGCCGATCGCCAGCCTGCCGATGATGGGAATCGCCGGGATTGGGTTGTTGGCAAATCTGGCCAGTGCCTGGGTTTTATTGCACCAAGGCGATGTTAAAGATAACTTGAACTTGCGCAGTGCCTATCTACATGTGCTGGGCGATGCTCTGGGGTCTGTCGGCGCGATCCTGGCCGGGGCCTTGATGTATTTTTACGGCTGGTATATCGCTGATCCGGTTGTCAGCGTGATGGTGGCTTTGTTGATATTGCGCGGCGCCTGGGGAGTAGTCAGCCAGTCGCTGCATATCTTGATGGAAGGAACTCCCGCCGGTTCTGATATTGAGGCGATGATCGCCTCGTTGGAAACGATTCCCGGCGTGTGCAACGTACATGATGTACATGTCTGGACGGTGACTTCCGGTTATGATGTATTCAGTTGCCACCTGGTGGTGTGCAAGGGGACGAATATCACCAAAGTTGTCGCGGTTGGGGCTGAACTGATGGAGCGCCAGTTTGGCATTCGTCACACAACGATTCAGGTACTGGAAGACGATGCAGATTGTCGGGAATTGAACTGTCGGGGTGGCGCGTGTCCTTTTCACTGACAGCATTTTTTTATTGCTGAAATCATTGATTCCAGATAGAATTAGAATGAACCATAAACGGAGGTTGAAAGGGGATCTGAGTGTAACAGAATGTGGAGTATAAGAAAATGGAGTGCCAGTTGCTTGCTGGTATTTTTGATTTTTGGGCTGGCAGTTTCGGCAACAGCCATGGCAGCACCAGCGAAAACAGTGATGTATTTTTATGGCAGTACTTGCCCGGCTTGTAAAGAAGTTGCTCCGGTTATTGAAAAGATGATTGCCAAAGGGATTCCGCTGGAAAAATATGAAATGTATGATAACCGGGAAAACATGGATCGCCTGGCGATGCTGTTCAAGTTGAACGGAGTCCCCGAGCATCAATGGGCGGTCCCGGTCGCATTTTATAATGGACAGGTATACATGGGAATTCCACGCATTCTGGAACTGGAAAAAGAGTTGGCTGATTCACCAGGCGGCGCAGCAGGAACGCTGAGCACGCCGGATATCGCCGGAATTATGGGAGCTGCTCTGGCCGATTCGGTCAACCCCTGTGCAATCCTGGTGTTGGTGATTCTACTTAGTTTCATCAGTTTATATCATGACAGCAGAAAGCGGCTGATTCTTTCAGCCGCTTCGTTCATTACTTCCGTTTTCATTACCTATGTTCTGGTCGGAATCGGCATTGTCAAAGCACTTACCTTTTTAGGTATTGCCGAAATCGTGCGCAACGGGATCGGGTTTTTGGCGGTTGTGGTCGGAATACTGAACCTCAAGGATTTTTTCGCCTACGGATCCGGGGGCTTCGCTGCCGAAATTCCCCAAGCCTGGCGTCCTTTTTTGTTTTCACTGCTCAGAAAATCAACTACGCCATGGGCTGCTTTTGCCATGGGAAGTGTTGTAACATTGATTGAACTTCCCTGTACAGGCGGGCCGTATTTTTTTGCCTTGGGGATTTTGGCCAAATGGGGGTTGACGCCGCAGTTCTTTGCCTATCTGTTTTTATACAACCTGATTTTTATATCGCCGTTGATTTTGATTTCTGTGCTGGTTTATCTGGGTAAGTTGACGGTGGAAAAGGCTTCCGATTGGCAGGCCCGCAACTCCAAGCGCCTGCATCTGATTGCCGGCGTATTGATGCTGGCCGCCGGAATTGCAGTATTGTTAACATAATTACTCCCCCCTCGATTGCTTGTTGTTGGGAAAATGCAAAGATCCCGTCAGGAATTTCCTGACGGGATCTTTGTTGCCCTGTGTGTCTGGCGGTGACGGTTTGCTGACAGAAAATGCAGGGTTTTAACTATCCATCACGAAATGAAGAAATAACGAAAGTATGAGTAAATGGGGCGAAGCGATTTGGCAATGCAACCAAAGCGAAAAATGCCGCTACTGGTAGGAGTATTGATACTGCTGCTGTTAACCATTGGTTGGCTGGGGTATTCTTCGGTAAACCGAGTAGCAGATCTGACAGAAAACCTATATAATCACCCATTTACTGTGTCGACCGCTGTACTGCGGATTCAGCGGGATGTACTCGGCATGCACCGCGCAATTAAAGAAATCGTCCTGTCTGATGCAATGGAAGATGTCGCCCGGCAACAACAATATCTGGCTGGCACCGAAGCCAATGTCCTGGCCGACTTTAAGCTGGTTCGAGAACGATTTCTCGGCGATCCTGCTCTGGTTCAGTCTGCTTTGGAACACTTCGAAGCCTGGAAACCTATTCGTGAGGAAGTAGTTCGGCTCCGTCTTGCCGGTAAGCATCAGGAAGCGTTATTATTGGCACAGACAAAAGGGAATCAACATGTGGCGGCAATTGAAGTCAGTGTAGCGGCTGTACGTGATTTTGCCAGGAATAAAGCGCAGGAATTCCGTGCAGATGCCAGACAAACGCGCGACCAGACATTGTTGTTTCTTTCATTCGTATTAATAATAACAGTGCTATTGTCAGCCATCATCGCGGCCAAGGCGATTGGTATTGAGGCAAGTTGGCAAAAGCTTAACCAGGAACTAGAAGTCAGGGTTCAGGAGCGCACGAAAGAATTGGCATTTGCCAATGAGACGCTCAACGCCCAAAATGAAGAAATCGTTGCGATGAACGAGGAACTCACTGCCCAAAACGAAGAAATACGGGCGATGAATGAAGAAATTGATGCCCTGAATCAAAATTTGATTAGCGTAAATGGAGAGCTGGAACAAAGAGTTGCAGCCCGGACAGCAGATTTGACCGCGGCGCACCAGGAAATTACCGCCCAATATGAAGAGATTACTGCACTGTATGAACAATTAAAATCACTGCAGGAAACCCTGCAGCATGAGCAAATATTGACGGATGCCCTGTTCAACAGTGTGCCGGGGATTCTCTACCTATACGATGCACAGGGGCGCCTATTGCGCTGGAATAAGGAACATGAACGATTAACCGGCTATTCGGCGGAAGAGTTGTCAAAAATGACGCTGCTTGATTGGTATAAAGGGGATCAGGAGACAATCGACCGGATCACCAAAGAGGTTGCCAATGCGTTTAGCACCGGCTTTGCCAGTGCAGAAGCAGACTTGCAGATAAAAAACGGCAGCAGGGTCCCGATGTATCTGACGGCAGCGCCATTGGAACTGGAAGGAAACCAATATTTCGCCGGCATTGGCATCAATATCTCCGAGCGGCGTCAACTGGCAGAGTTGCTGGCGCAGCATGAAGCAAGGCTTGCTACACTAGTCAATACGATTCCCGATATGATCTGGTTAAAAGATGCCGAGGGGGTATACCTCTCTTGTAATCCGATGTTTGAGCGATTTTTTGGGGCCAAGGAAGCGGAGATCGTTGGCAGGACCGATTACGATTTTGTCAACAAAGAACTGGCCGATTTCTTCCGCGAGAACGATCTTCTGGCGATGCAAGGCGGGCCGCATATCAATGAAGAATGGGTGACCATGGCTGACAGCGGCGAACAGGTGCTGCTGGAAACAATCAAAACAGCGATGCGGGACAATGAGGGGAATTTGATCGGTGTGCTGGGAATCGCCCGCAACATCACTGAACGCAAGCGAATGGAGGCGGCGATTGAAGAAAGCGAAGCCCGTTACCGGGCCGTGGTCGAACAATCGCCGGAAGCGGTGCTGATCTGTGACCCGGATACCGGTGAGATCATCGAAGCAAACCGAAGGTTTAGCGAGCGGTTCGGCTATGACCTATATACAGATGGACCACTGCGGGTTTACCAAATTACTGTAGACAGCGAAGAGAACATCAAGAAGTTTCTTGACCGGGTGAAGCAGGAGCGTTTCCTGCCGGTACAAAGGCGAACTGTGCGCCATCGCAATGGCGCCATGTTGCAGGTGGAACGGTCGGCTACATTGGTGCAGTATGGCGAACGAACCTTGGTCACCTTGACGTTGCGTGACGTTTCGGAGGAAGTGCGCCGGGAGCAGGAAATCCACCGGGACGCCCAGTTGGCGACCCGGGTGCAGACTGCGCTGTTGAAAGAGGCGGAACCATCGAAATACGTCGAGATTGATACATTGTACCGACCCTATAGTTATGTCGGCGGCGATCTGTATTTTATGGACTGGCGCTATGCCGGGCAGGTGCTGCGCGGTTTTCTGATGGACGCAACCGGGCATGGACTGGGAACCGCGCTGCATACTTCTTCGATGCATGTGCTGCTGCGGGAAGTCAATGAACTGGATCTGCCGCTGG
>CAYLSL010000122.1:0-5371 GCA_964386615.1 uncultured Veillonellaceae bacterium | reverse complement strand
CATAAATCAGGGGATAATGTACGACTTCCCTTTACGCCCTAGAATATAACAGGATATGATAGAAGAAAACTCCAAAATGAAGAGGTGTCCTGATGAAAGTTAGTGATGGGGCCGTAGCCTGTAAAGATCAGATCATTGCCTGGCGAAGGGAAATCCATGCCCGGCCGGAAGTCGCCTGGGAAGAAACAAATACAGGAAATCGGGTATTCGAACTGCTGGAAAGCTTCGGCATCGAAGCGGTTCGAATTGCGGGTACGGGAGTGCTCGGTATTCTCAAGGGCAGTAAACCCGGTAAAACAGTGGCACTACGGGCCGATATGGATGCGCTGGCAATCACGGAAGCAACCGATGTCCCCTACAAATCGAAAAATGCAGGAGTCATGCACGCTTGCGGCCATGACGGGCATACCGCCATGCTACTGGGCGCAGCCAAAATATTAAGTCAGCTGAAAAATGAAATTTGCGGCAACGTAAAATTCATCTTCCAACCCGCCGAAGAAAATGGCCAAGGCGCATTAAAGCTGCTAGACACCGGAGTGATGAACGGTGTCGATGCGATTCTGGGCCTACATCTTTGGCCGGATTTGCCCAGCGGCAAAGTGTCCTTGGTTCCCGGCCCGCGAATGGCCTCAGCCGACAAACTAAAAATTACCGTGCGCGGAAAATCCAGCCACGGATCGATGCCGCATCAGGGAATCGATGCCATATTGGCCGCCTCGGCCATCATCATGAACCTGCAGTCCGTCAGCAGCCGGGAAGTGGCGCCGCTCGAACCCGCAGTGATTACCATCGGCAAACTTGCCGGCGGAACCGGTTGGAACATTACCTGTGATGAAGTGGTCCTGGAAGGAACAACCCGCTGTTTCAGCCATGAAGTCAGAAAGAGCTTCCCTCTGGCAATCGAGAGAATTATCCAGAACACCGCCGCTTCTTTCAGGGCACAGGCCGACATGGAATACATCGCCATTGCGCCGCCCCTGATCAATGACACGCGCATCGCCAAACTGGCCGCCGCTTCACTGTGCAAACTGTATGGGGACAATATTGCGGGCGATATCGAAAAAGTCATGGGCGGTGAAGACTTTGCCTATCTGTGTGAAAAAACTCCCGGCGCCATGGCGTTTATTGGCATTGGCAACAAGGAAAAACAAACGGACTACCCGCTTCATAGTGACAAATTCAACATCGATGAGGATGTTTTGCCGATTGGTGCTGCCTTGCACGCTCAATTCGTACTCGATTTTTTAAATCAATAGTACATTCTTATTTCCCCAAACCATTGATAATTCCTTTGTTGCAATCAAAAAAAGATAGTAAAACCCGCGAAGTTCGCGGGTTTTACTATCTGCAAAATGAACTGGAGTCTGCTAACTGATTTGCCTTGTCTTCTCTTCTTCTACCAGTTCCAACAATGCGTCGACTACGCTTGGATCGAATTGTTGCCCTTTCCCGTCTCGTATAATGTTTATCGCTTGTTTTAGGCTCATCGCCGGACGATATACCCTGTCGGAAGTGAGCGCCTCAAAAACATCAGCCACAGCCAGAATTTTTGCTATCGTTGACAACTCTGCTTGATTCTTCCCATTAGGATAGCCTTTTCCATTGTAGTGTTCGTGATGGTCGCGAATCGCTTCACTCACATTTTGCAAACGTTTGATGTGCTTGATTGAATCGTAGCCAATCTGTGGGTGCCTTTGGATTATGGAAAATTCGAAGTCGGTCAAGCGTCCCGGTTTATTTAGAATGGATTCCGGAATGCCAATCTTGCCAATGTCATGGATAATCGCGGCAATGCTCAGATCATTCATTTCCGTATCGTTTAACCGCATGATTTTCCCAATGGACAAGGCAATCCTCTGCACATTGCTGCAATGGGTTCCGGTCGACGGGTCCCTGCTTTCAATCAGATGAGCCATCGCCGTAACAATGTCCATGAGATTCGCCAAATTTTCCTGTTCCAATGAGATTTCATGAGTTATGTCTGTTACGATTTCATACACATATTCAATATTTCCCCGATGGTCTTTGACTGGGATTACGGCTTGCTTTCCATATCTGCGTTTACCATTTTTATCATATTTGATCTGGGTGCCATAATCAGGCTGACCGCTTGTCAGCACCTGCTGCACCCGGCAACCACAGCAAATTTTCCCATCCGCCAGGACCTCATAACATTTTTTCCCTTTGATGGCGGCAGGCTGCAAGCCGGTAACCTGACTCAACACTCCATTCGCGTCAATAATCGTGAAGTCTTTTTCCAGGCTCATTACAGCGCCGGGCACTCGCATAAACAAGGCCTGCAGCTCTACAACAGTCGCCTGATGCTCAAGCTGCGCAGCCTTTAATTTGTTTTGATAGCCAAAGTAACCCAGATATGTGGCAATCGCAAGAATCAGCAAACTTGCGCCGAGTAAGAACCAGGAATAATCCATCTAAATTTTGAACCGACTGATGATATTTTGCAGTTGTTGCGCCATCTTGGCCAGGTCCTGACTGGAAGCGGCAATTTCTTCCATGGATGCGGATTGCTGCTGCGTCGCAGCCGACACAGTCTGCGTCTGCCCCACATTGGCCTTACTGATTTTATCGATTGCCTGCACAGAGGTCACGATCTGTTGACTGCCACTGGTCATCTGCTGAATTGCGGCTGATATTTCCTTCACTTGCATCGATACCTGATCGACAACGCTCATTATTTCTTTAAAGGCTTCGCCGGCTGAATTCACAACCTCCGATCCCAGCTTCACTTCACGCGTTCCATCGCTCATGGCGACTACCGCCTTATCCGTATCGCCCTGAATCTCTCCAATCAGATTCGCGATCCGTTTGGCCGCTTCTTCCGATTGTTCGGCCAGCTTGCGCACTTCCTCGGCTACTACTGCAAAGCCGCGTCCCTGCTCGCCGGCGCGCGCCGCTTCAATTGCCGCATTCAAAGCCAGCAAATTGGTCTGCCCGGCAATACCGGAAATGGTATCGACAATCACGCCGATTTCTTTCGAGCGCTCGCCCAGTTTTGCCACCACCTGGGCTGAATTCGTGACCGTCTTTTCAATATTTGACATCTGTCCGACCGCCGTACTGACGGATTTCCCGCCGGTATGCGCCGCCTGCGCCGCCTTTTCCGCCACGCCGGTCATCGAATTCGCGCTGGCGGCAACCTGCCCGATCCCCGCCGACATTTTTGCAATCACCGCGGAAGCGCCTTCCACTGCACGAACCTGCTGATCGGTGCCGCTGGCTATATCAGCAACCGAAGTCGCGATTTGCGTCGTCGCCAGGGCAGATTGCTCGGCAATCGCCGTCAATTCTTCGGAAGAAGCTGCCACATGTTGGGACTGATCCTGCACTTGCCTGACCAAATCCCGCAAACTGCCGACCATTGAGTTAAAGCTCCTGGCCAGCTCGCCAATTTCATCATTTTGCGTTTCATACGGCAATTTTTCGACCTGCAAATCACCACGGGCAACCCGCACTGCTTGGTTTCGCACACCAATAATCGGTCGCACAAATTTCCCGCTCAAAAACCAGACCAGGAGCGCCGCCAATATGACAAAGCCGGCTGCAATCGCCATCATGATCCATTTCAGGTTGTGCATTGCCTGATTGGCCTCAGCTTCGGGCGCCGTAACCACCAGAGTCCAGCGTTTATCACCGGCCAATTGGATCGGCATGAAAGTCGCTACGTGCTGTACTCCGTCAACAAACGAAAACGCGCCTCGCATTTTCTGTCCCTGTTCCACACTCGTCTTGCTCAAGGCCACCAATCGATCATCCAGCGATTGCTGCCCCAGTTTCAGTTCCGGATTCACTTCTTTTTTGGTCAAACTAAGTTTGCCAATATAGTCCGGCTTTGATCCGTGGGCAATCAGCATTCCCGTTTCATCAAGCAAAAAGCCGTGGCCGGTATCTTTGAATTTAATGTCCTTGACCAGGTCATTCATTTTTTCCAGTGAATATGTCCCGGTCAGTACTCCTTTTAGCACACCGTTATCCAGCACCGGTACGCATAAAATCGCCGATGCTTTTTTGGTCGTAACCGAAACGAGGATTTCTGACACATAGCTCTTCTTTGTGCTGACAACCCGTTTGAAATACTCGCGCTCTGCCAATTGGGCCGTTGTTCCGTTCGGGCGGATCGAAAAACCGTTCAGATAGACAAATGTCATCTGGTCCAGCTTGCCAATCCGCTTTAATGTGTCGCCCATCGTTTGTTTCAAAACATTTTGGTCATCTATATTTCGCATTTGCGGGGTGCTTGCGGTTGCTTCGAGTTGGAGCATGATTTCATTGATCTGGGCCTGCACTCTGCCTGCGTAGTCCGAAGCGATCGATTGGGCCGTTTCATCAACGCTCGTGGTCAAGTAGCTGTTTGCATAATAGTGACTGGTTCCTGCCATTGCGCCAAGCGCCAGCAGTAATATGATTCCCCCTGTAACCATGAGCCGGACCCTGATACTATTGAACCCACTCGTCATATGCTTGCTCCCCTTTCTGCGCCATTAAAAGGCCGCCACCTTACCCACACAAAAAAATAACACCAGACAGTTTAGAATGCTGGTGCGGAAAAACTTAAAAAAAATAAAGCTGCAACCTGGCAATCATGGGATAATCCATCCTGTAGACCCAAGGCTTTGCGTCCCTATCTTTCGATAGGTTTGCCAAAGAAATATTAAATTGTCGACAAAAATATTATAACTCCATTTAATTGGAAAATGCTAGGTTTTTCTGGTTTTTTCTGAGTCAGTCAGTTTGCCCCGACTTTTGCAGCGCAATCAGACTTGTGCTGCGCCACCGCAGCCGCTCATAAAAGTCGAGAGCTGTAGAATTATTGCGATCTGCCAGCAAATCCATGCGGATTACGCCTTGCCGCTCCGCCCAGTCTGCCAATGCGTCCAGCAGTTTTTTGCCAATGCCTTGCCCGCGAAACTGTTCTGCGACAACAACATCTTCAACAAGCGCTTTCCAGCCGCCTGCTGCGGTTGAAATCAACAGCTGCGCCGAACACATCCCGATTACTTGCTGTTGATGTTCCGCTACAATCAAATAACGCCCCGCCGGATGTTTGAAAAACATTTCCAACCCGGCACGTTGTTTGTCCCTGTCGGCTGAAAAGTCTTCCTCCACCGCAAACAGCAATGAAAGCAATCCTGCCATGGCAGCGATGTCTTCAAGTCGAGCCGGTCGAATGACCAAGTCTGTTACCACGCGCGCACGCTCCTTTTTTTTGTGAAATGAGTTCCATTTGAAGGAAATAAAGAATCGACGGTAAATATTATGATGAGAATTAACCGATTGAGGTGCTGTGCGTGAAGGTTCTACTCATCGAAGGCAATCTGGAGTCAGCCGAATTAACCAGGAAGGTTCTTGCCCA
>CAYLSL010000121.1:0-5414 GCA_964386615.1 uncultured Veillonellaceae bacterium | reverse complement strand
GCGGCCTCTACCACCCCAAGGTAGCGCTCTAGCCAAACTGAGCTACGCCCCGACTAACGAATACCATTGTACCCATTTTCGGGATTGAAGTCAAGCCGTTTCGACTACCTTCGCGCCTTCATAATCAACATCGAGGCATAAATAGCGCGACATGATCTTCTCGGCGGCAAACGCCGCCACCATCGCCTCGCCTACTGCCTCCGGCCGTTCCACGGTATAGGCCATCAATGATGGTCCCGCCCCGCTCATCGCAACGCCCAGCGCACCGGCTTTTTTGCCGGCGGCAAATACTTGCAGCATTCCGGGAATCAACGGCGCCCGATAGGGTTGGTGCAATTTGTCGCCCAGCGCTTCGGACAAATACTCCAGTCGCCCTCCAGCCAGCGCACCGACCAGCAAGGCTGCCCGGCTGACATTATACACTGCGTCTTTATGCGGCACGGACGAGGGAATCGCCTGACGCGCTTTGTGCGTTGACAGTCGGAAATCCGGAATACACACCACCAGTTTCAATTCACGGGGCAAGGGCAATCGAAGACAGTGTACCTGTGCATCCTGCATGACCGAAATGGTGAATCCGCCGTATAGCGCCGGCGCCACATTATCGGGGTGCCCTTCCATGACGGTGGCCATATCCAAAATCTCTGCCTGGTTGAAGGGGTTGCCGACAATGGCATTCGCGGCGATCAGTCCACCGACAATAGCCGCCGAGCTGCTACCCAGCCCGCGTGACAGCGGAATCGCATTGAGCAGGGACAGTCGGATACCGGTCTGCTTTTCGCCGACTTTATCCAAAACCGTACGCACCGAACGCAGAACCAAGTTGCGCTCATTGGTCGGCAAGGTGTCAGCACCGTCCCCGGTCACATGGATCTGGGCAAAACCCGCCGCCCCTGTCAACTCCAATTCGACTTCATTATATAGAGTACAGGCAATTCCCAACGTATCAAATCCCGGTCCGCAATTCGCCGTCGTGGCCGGAATCCGGACCCGGACGCAGCGTTTATTCGACATCGTCACCAACCACCCGGATCACCGTCGAAATCTTGTTGACCACCGGCAGTCCGGCCAGGGTCTGTACTGCCAACTGAAGGGCAGCATCATTTACCTTATAGGTAATCAGCACGATCTCAGCCCGATTGCCGACCCGGCGTTTTTGAATAACCGAATTAAGGCTGACCTGTTGACAACCAAATGCCCCGGCAATCGCCGCCATAACGCCAGGACGGTCCTCGGCCAGCAGTCGGATATAATACGGCGATTCAGTTTCGGCAATACCGGAGATCCGCTTGTCTTCAAAACAAGTACATAAAATATGACTGGAAGAGTTAAAACAGATATCGCGCGCGGCCTCCATGACATCCGCGCAAACCGCACTGGCTGTCGGCAATGCGCCGGCGCCCCTCCCGTAGAACATCGTATCGCCTACCGCGTCACCACGGACAAAAATCGCATTAAATACATCGCGGACCGAAGCCAGTGGATGCGACATACGAATAAATGCCGGATGGACTCTGGCATTGACGCCCTTTTCACTTTCCTGGGCAATCGCCAGTAATTTCACGACATAGCCGAGTTCACGCCCATAATCGATATCTTCCGGTGCTATCTGGGTAATTCCTTCCACCGAAACATCATCCAGCGTAACCCGGGTGCCAAAAGCAATCGAAGCCAAAATTGCAATCTTGCGGGCGGCATCCCAGCCGCCGACATCAGCCGTCGGGTCGGCTTCCGCATAGCCCTTGGCTTGTGCTTCCGCCAGCACAGTGGCAAAATCGACGCCCTCGCTGGTCATTTTATCCAGCATATAGTTGGTCGTCCCGTTGACAATACCCATCACTTCAGAAATATGGTTTGCAGCCAGACAGCGTTTCAACGGGCGAATGATCGGGATGCCGCCACCAACACTGGCTTCAAACAGCAGGTTCACATTGTTCTCTTCTGCTGCCGCAAATAATTCGCGGCCGTGCCGGGCTATGACATCTTTGTTCGCCGTTACGACATGTTTGCCTTTTTTCAGCGCTGCCAGCATCAGGTTAAGCGCCTGTTCTTCGCCGCCCATCAATTCAATGATGATCTGGATTTCCGGATCGTTCAGAATTGAGTCCGGGTCTGTTGTCAGCTCCGCTTCAGCAACAAGCGGACGCTTTTTCTGCAGATCCCGCACCAAAATCTTTTTGATTTTTAAATCTGTACCGGTTTTTCGCGCCATTAACGCCGCGTTGTTCTGAAAAATCTGCACGACGCCGGACCCCACTGTACCAAATCCCAGCAGCCCGACCTGCACTATCTTGTTCATTGTGGTCCCCTCTTTCTATCAGGCCTGGCCGAGAACTTCCAGCCGTTTAACGCCTTCAATCACACGCACTTTGTCCAGCAATGCCTCCAGGTCGATCGACAGCTCCACCGTTTCAATCGACAGCGTCGCGTTGGCTACGCCCTGCAGTGGAATCCCCTGATTGATCGTCAGTACGCTGCCGCCCTCACTGGCCAACACATTCAATACTTTGGACAGTACACCGGAACGGTGCTCCAGCAAAAGTGCCAACGTAACGATTTTCTCCTTGCTGGCTTCATAAAACGGAAATACATAATCTTTGTATTTATAGTAAGCACTCCGGCTCAGGTTCAGTTTTTCGACCGCTTCATTGATGGTCCGAACCTCGCCTTTTTTCAGTAGCTCTTTGACTTTGATCGTCTTTTTGATTGCTTCCGGCAGGATCTCTTCGCGCACCAAGTAATAGTTGGAATTCTTTTCGCTCATGTCGTCACTCCTACCCAATATATTTTTCTCTCATAGATATTTATCCACTAATAGAAGACATTATACCATTGATCACGGATTCATGACAAGCACTCTACCATCAGTTTACAACCATTCACGCGGCGGCACGACCAAAAACTGAGCCTGCGGGTTCTGCTCGATTGTCCAGTTCATCTGCCAGTTACCGACAAATAGCACCACCGGCCGTTCAAAGCGGTCCATAACCAGCATGTTTTCTTCCATGTATTTGAGCGGCTGTTTGTTTTGAGGATCTTCGACCAGCCAGCGAGCCGCCGCGTAGGGCAGCTGATTGATTTCAACATCCACGCCGTATTCATATTTCAGGCGGTAGGATAGAATTTCGAACTGCAGCTGGCCGACCACGCCGATAACATAACCTTGATCGGCTGCATGAGGTAGTTGAAAAATTTGAATTGCGCCTTCCTGCCCCAGTTGGGTAATCCCTTTGATGAAATGTTTGCGTTTGAGCGAGGTCTTGGCCTGAACCTTGGCAAAGTGTTCCGGCGGAAATACCGGAAAATCTTCGAAGGTTATGTCCAAGCCCGGTTCGCAGACGGTATCGCCAATCGCAAAGATGCCGGGATCAAACAGACCGACCACATCACCGGGATAGGCTTCGTCAACGATGGTCCGTTCCTGGGCGACAAACTGCTGTGGCTGTGTCAGCGCCATTGTCTTGCCGGATTGTTTGTGCGTCACGGTCATACCGCGGGAAAACTTGCCGGAACAAATGCGAACGAACGCCAGGCGGTCGCGGTGGGCCGGATTCATATTGGCCTGAATTTTGAACACAAAGGCGCTGAACCCTTCCGCCTCCGGGAACACGATCCCTTCTTTGGCCATGCGCGGCGCAGGTGGCGGCGCCAGTTTGAGGAATTCTTCCAGAAAAGCCCGCACGCCAAAATTGGTCAGCGCACTGCCAAAAAACATCGGGCTCAGTTCGCCCTTCTGCACCAGCTCCTGATCGAACGAATTGCCGGCCATGTCCAGCAATTCGATGTCATGGCAAAGCTGAGCATAAGCTTCTGGCTCAAGCAGCTTGGCAAACTTTTCGTCGCGGTAATCATCGACCGTCGATTTGATAATATCGCTGCCATGCGATCCGTCTGCTTCAAACAGTTCAATCTGCTGCAGCTGCCGGTTATACACGCCTTTGTAACTGCCATTGAGGCCGACCGGCCAGTTCATCGGGCAGGAATGGATACCCAGCACCTTCTCCAGTTCGTCCATCAGTTCGAAGGGGTCACGGCCATAGCGGTCAATTTTATTGACAAAGGTGAATACGGGAATGCGGCGTTGCCGGCAGACCTGGAACAGCTTCTTGGTTTGCTCCTCCACGCCTTTGGCCGCATCGATCAGCATGACGGCGCTGTCAGCCGCCATCAGGGTCCGGTAGGTATCTTCACTGAAGTCCTGGTGACCCGGTGTGTCAAGGATATTTATACAGCAGTTGTCGTATTCAAACTGCATGACACTTGATGTAACCGAGATACCACGCTGCTTTTCAATTTCCATCCAGTCCGAAACGGCAAATTTTTGGGCTTTGCGGCCTTTGACCGTGCCGGCCAGCCGAATGGCGCCTCCGTACAGCAATAGCTTCTCGGTCAGCGTCGTTTTACCGGCATCAGGGTGTGAAATGATTGCAAACGTACGACGTTTTTGAATTTGTTCGCGAATATCTGGCTCCTGCATTTTTCTCCTCCATTTTGAAACATCCAATATAGTATACCTGTTAATTATCCATTCGCAAAGTACATCTGCGCATTTTGTGCTATTATTTGCAAAAAAACCATGGCCGGCGTGACCATGGTAAATCGCATTTCCCGCAGTTTATTTGATTTTTAGTCCAGCAGCGCAAGCAATTCCTGCAGGCTGGAAATCCGACTGACAGGCAATTCGGGCGAAGCCCGCCAGCGGCCGGGACGATTGCGGTCAATCCAGACCGGCCTGATCCCGGCGCCGATTGCCCCTTCTACATCTTCCTGACTATCACCGACATGGATTGTCTCACCCGGAGACAACGACAGCCGTTGCAATGCCTGTTCAAAAATCCCCGGATGCGGTTTTTTTACACCGACGGCATCGGATACCAGAATCGTATCAAACAACGGCGCCAGCTCCAGACGGATCATCAGTTCATGCACATAAGGGGCATAGTCGAAATTCGACACCAGAGCCAGCGAACGGCTCTGACCGATTGTTGCCAGTATATCCCGCGCTGCCGGATCGATCTGCACATAGTCATGCCACACATCAATCGACCGTTCAATCGCCGATAGCGCAACCGATTGGGCCAAATCCACCTTCACTTCTGACGCCAACCGTTGCAGCCGACGCTCGACAACCGTGAGTTGGTCAGCGTAGTCAGCCGGTTCCGGTCGTTCAAAAAAGCCTTCGCAGAATGGACGGAACTGCGCCTTAGATAATGACAGGCCGCTGAATCGGAATGCGTCGTAAATCACACCATACCAAGCATTCCATGCCTTTTCCATATCTCCATAAATAATCAGGGTTCCATATAAATCAAACAATACGCCTCGGGTTTGCAATCAGGTTTCACGCTCCGACAATGAATAAATGACTACTTTCGCCGTTCCATATATTCAAGAAATTTCTCAGCCAACTCCGG
>CAYLSL010000120.1:0-5547 GCA_964386615.1 uncultured Veillonellaceae bacterium | reverse complement strand
CCGGAAGTATTTACTGAATTGATTATTGGCAGCCGTTCCTGTGTTGTCGCCAGGATGGCAAACAATGAAAAAATGGATAAAGCAGAGAGAAGTCGTTTGCGGGCGCAGATTATTCGCGAACGGATCAGAGGGGGAGAACGAGATGTTTAACCGGTTTACGGAGCGTGCCCGGCGGATTTTGGTTTTGGCGCAGCAAGAAGCAGTGAAACTGCAAAGCGACCACATTGGTACCGAGCATTTATTGCTGGGGTTGGCTGGCGATCCGGAGAGCGTCGCCTCCAAGGCTTTGGAGTCGCTGAATATAAACCTGAATACGATGCGGTCACAGATTGTGGAAAAATTAAGTCGGGCGCCAGTTGAAAAGCAAGAAATAAACTATACGCCCCGGGCCAAAAAATCGTTGGAACTGGCGGTCGATGAGGCGCAAAACTTGGGTCACAATTATGTTGGCACCGAGCATATTCTGTTGGGGTTGATGCGCGAAGGCGAGGGGTTGGCAGCGCAAATCCTGCGCAGCCTGGGAGTAGACAACCTGGATATGATTCGCCAACGGGTAATTGAGCTGTTGGGCGGGGTTGCCACAAGCAGCTCATCCCCTACAGGAAAAACCGCCTCAGCGGGTCATGGAAGCAAAGAGGCAGCCTCCATTCTGGATGACTATGGCCGTGACCTGAATAAATTGGCAGTCGAAGGGCAAAGTGATCCAGTGATCGGTCGTGATAAAGAAATTGAACGGGTAATTCAGATTCTTAGCCGAAGAACCAAAAACAACCCGGTGTTGATCGGGGAACCAGGTGTCGGCAAAACTGCGGTAGCAGAAGGGTTGGCCCAACGCATTGTCGCGGGCAAAGTCCCGGAAACCCTGCGGGAAAAGCGAATTTTTTCGTTGGATTTGGCATCGGTGGTTGCCGGTACCAAGTATCGGGGGGATTTTGAAGAGCGACTGAAAAAAGTGCTGGCCGAAATCAAACAATCCCGCAATACGATTTTGTTCATTGATGAAATGCACACACTGGTTGGCGCCGGTGCAGCTGAAGGTGCAATTGATGCCGCCAACATTTTGAAACCAGCGTTAGCCCGCGGCGAAATCCAGGCCATTGGTGCTACGACATTGGATGAATTTAAGAAACACATCGAAAAAGACGCTGCATTGGAAAGACGCTTTCAGCCGGTGACTGTCGGCGAACCGTCCGAAGAAGACGCGATCAATATCCTGTTAGGGTTGCGTGATCGATATGAGGCGTTTCATCGGGTCAAAATTACCGATGAATCGATCAAAGCCGCAGTAAAATTGTCCAAGCGATATATTGCCGACCGGTTCTTGCCTGATAAGGCGATTGATGTCATGGATGAAGCGGCGTCACGCGTTAGATTGCAAACCTTTTGCCCGCCACCGGATGTTCGTGACATTGAACGGCAACTGGATGCGCTGCGAACAGAAAAAGAAGCGGCGATTTCAGCTCAGGAATTTGAACGGGCCGCAAAATTTCGTGATGAAGAACAACGCTTGCGGGAAGACCTGGAAAACAAACAGCGCGAGTGGAAACAGTCCGGTAGTGAGACCATTATGGTGACACCGGAAGATATTGCCCAAATTGTCGCCAACTGGACAGGTGTGCCGGTAAAGAAGCTGGCAGCGGAAGAGTCGGAGCGCTTGTTGCGTCTGGAAACGGTTTTGCACGAGCGTGTTGTTGGACAGGATGAGGCGGTGGCCGCTGTGTCAAAGGCGGTACGAAGAGCGCGGGCTGGACTTAAGGATCCCAAGAGGCCGATTGGATCGTTTATTTTCCTTGGACCGACCGGGGTTGGCAAGACGGAATTGGCCCGGGCGCTGGCAGAAGCATTGTTTGACGACGAGACGGCAATGGTGCGTCTTGATATGTCCGAGTACATGGAGAAGCACGCGGTATCGCGTCTGGTTGGCGCGCCTCCGGGCTATGTCGGCTATGAAGAAGGCGGACAGTTGACCGATATTGTAAGGCGAAAACCGTATTCGGTCATTTTGCTGGATGAAATAGAAAAAGCCCACTACGATGTTTTTAATATCTTGCTGCAGGTGCTTGAAGATGGTCGATTGACTGACAGTCAGGGCCGTACTGTTGATTTTCGCAACACGGTGATCATTATGACCTCCAATGTTGGGTCGCGGCATTTCAGGCAAGATGGGGCGCCGATGGGATTTTCCACTGAAAAAATGGACCGGTCGGAAAATAGCGCCGCAAAATCACGCGTGATGGAAGAAGCCAAGAAGACCTTCCGACCTGAGTTTTTGAACCGCATCGATGAGGTGATCGTATTCTCCAGTCTGACGGACACTGAGTTGAAGCAAATTGTTGACATCATGCTGCAGGAAGTAGCAAAGCGGCTGAAAGAGGGCCAAATTGCCATGGAAGTTACGGACGAAGCCAAAAGTGAAATCCTGGCGAAAGGGACTGAACCTGCCTATGGTGCGAGGCCTTTGCGGCGAGCCATTCAGCGTATGGTTGAGGATGTAGTGACGGATATGGTGCTGCGCCGGGATCTCAAGCCGGGTGATACGGTGCTGGTGACCGCGGATGCTGAGGGTGGTTTGCTGTTGCAATGCAAAAGATAATGCAATTGGTGGACAAGCAGCAGGAAAATTTAGGATGAATGGCGAAAAGCACTCGTAAATAATGAGTGCTTTTCGTTTGAACGTGATTTTCGCTCCAGGCTGACAATAATGGGGGAACGTGAGAGGGGTCTTGGCAGGTTGGCAAAACCAAAGATTGTTTATGTATGCCGTGAGTGCGGCTTTGATTCGCCTCGCTGGGTTGGTCGTTGTCCCGGTTGTGGCGCATGGAATACGATGGGAGAAGAAAAGATACAGCCGACCTCTGGTGTAGCTGCTGCCACGGTGAAAAGTTCCAAACCGCAACTGTTAAAAGAAGTTTCCGGGCCGGGAGAAATGAGAAAACCGACCGGTATTGGTGAATTGGACCGTGTTCTGGGTGGTGGAGTGGTCGATGGGTCATTGGTGCTGATTGGCGGCGATCCGGGGATTGGCAAATCCACCCTGCTGTTGTCGGCTGCATCCAGGTTTGCTGCCCGCAATGGTAATGTATTATATGTGTCCGGCGAAGAGTCTGCTGCGCAGACTGGTCTGAGGGCCCGCAGAACCGGCGCGGTGGAAGACAAAATGTGGATTTTGGCGCAGACTAACCTGGACAGTATTTTAGCGGAAGCATTACAGATGCTGCCGGCGATGATCGTCATCGATTCGATTCAGACGGTTTTTTGCCCGGAAGTTCCTGGCGCAGCCGGCAGTGTCAGTCAGGTAAGAGAGTCTACCGGGCGCTTGTTGCGATTTGCCAAGGATAATAACATCCCGGTGATGATCGTCGGGCATGTGACCAAGGATGGCAGTATTGCCGGTCCCCGCCTGCTGGAACACATGGTTGATACTGTGCTGTATTTCGAGGGAGAGAGAAATTACGCCTTCCGGGTATTGCGGCCGATTAAAAACCGATTTGGCACAATCGCGGAAAGCGGCATTTTCTCAATGGAACAGGAAGGTTTGGTGGAGGTGCTGAATCCGTCGCAGTTTTTGCTGGCCGGGCGCAGCAGTCTGGTTTCCGGTACGACGATTACGGCTTGCCTGGAAGGAATTCGCCCATTATTGATTGAAATCCAGGCGTTGGTGTCGACAACTTGTTTTGGCTTGCCGCGCCGCACAACTGTCGGATTTGATGCAAACCGACTTGGCTTGTTGTTGGCGGTGATGGAAAAACGGCAGGGGATCTTGCTGGCGAATCAGGATGTCTATCTGAATGCGGTGGGGGGATTTCGCCTGGTGGAACCGGCAGCTGACCTGGCAGTAGTGTTAGCTGTTGCTTCTAGTTTTAAAGACCGACCCGTTGCCGACAGTCTGGTTGCATTCGGCGAGGTGGGGTTGACCGGCGAGATTCGACCTGTTCCCCGGGTGTTGCAACGAGTGAGGGAAGCGGCTAATTTGGGGTTTGACAAAGTTTTGATTCCTTGGGCTAACGTAGCAGAACTGCAAAAAGAAACCGTAAACATAAAGCTGATCGGTGTGAAGAATCTGTCGCAAGCGATGGAGGAGGGTTTGCAGTGACGACAACCGCCAAAGAACCAAAATTGTGGGATGCCCGCTTTATCAAGATGTTGAAAAAACTTGCTCCCGGAACCCCTCTAAGGGAAGGGTTGGAAAATATCCTTCGCGCGAAAATGGGTGCACTGGTTTTACTGGATGATTCGCCCGAATCACTGAGCATCGTGGATTGTGGTTTTCCCCTCAATGTGGAATATACTCCATCCAACTTTTACGAACTGGCTAAAATGGATGGCGCCCTGATTATGTCAAGTGATAATAAAAGGATTCTGCATGCCAACGCGCAATTGATTCCCAATCCGGCCATACCCACATCGGAAACAGGAACCAGGCACCGAACCGCTGAACGGGCGGCAAAACATACCGGAGCGTTGGTTGTCGCAATTTCGCATCGCCGCAATATCATTACCATGTATCTGGGCGGGTTGCGCTATACATTGAAAGACATTACCTTTCTGCTGTCACGGTCCAATCAGGCCCTGCATACTTTGGAGCGATATAAACAGGCTTTGGCCAAAAGCCTGCGTAATCTTAACGTGCTGGAACTCGATGAACTGGTGACATTGAGCGACGTTACGGATGTCTTGATCAGAGGCGAGCGAGTGAGTCGTATTGCCCGGGAAATAGAACAAAACATAATTGAACTGGGCAGCGAAGGGCGCCTCGTGAGCATGCAGATGGAAGAAATCTTGCCCGACAATATAGGCGTGTGGGATTTGATTCAGGATTATTGCGTGGAAAGCGATAATGCTGCTCATGACGAAGTTCGGGAACAATTGCGGGCACTGCCGGAGGAAAGTTTAGAAAGGTATGCGGTAGGACGGCTGCTTGGCTACAGTATTACGCCGAGTACGCTGGACGTGCCGGTGATTCCGCGCGGTTACCGTATATTGCGCCAGATTCCGCGGTTGCCCAATCTGGTGGTTGAAAATATTGTGTCTCATTTCAAAAATGTGAGCCGGATATACAGTGCAACGGCGGCTGAGCTGGATGACGTGGACGGAGTTGGCGGCGCCAGAGCCAGAGCAATTCGCGAAGGCATCAAACGGTTGCGAGAACAAACTTTATTTGAATAACATCGTGCCATATTAGACTATGGATAAAGGCAGAGGCGCCGCGGAACTATTGCCGTGGCGCCTCTGTTAATTGTATTCGTTTCGGGTGGTTCACTTTTGTGCGTATAATCGATCAGTCGTCATGATGTGATTTACAACCCAGTCAGTGATAAATCCAAGCAGTTCGCCAAGATACTTGTCCTGAGATTCATCAATTTCACTCAAATCGACGGCATTTAACTTTTCGATGAATGCGCTATGCTCAATCGCATGCGAAAAGCGCTTTTTATAGCCAATTTTAGTCATGTATTCCTCTTCCGACTTGAAATGGTAAACGGTATACTCTTTCAATTCGCCAAGGACTTCTAAAATTTGGTTATACTTGTCGGTACGCCATTGATC
>CAYLSL010000119.1:2733-5584 GCA_964386615.1 uncultured Veillonellaceae bacterium | reverse complement strand
TCATGCCGATTGCCTGCTCCACCTGATCATCCAGATCAATGAACTGCCAGCCCAGCTGCTGGGCCAGCAACTGGCCGGCACAAGTTTTTCCGGTCCCCATGAAGCCGACCAACACGATGTTTTTCATACCAGACTACCTGATTTTTTGCCGGTACTGGCTGATAGATCGCAACAACTCCGGCAAGGAATCGCCGCCGAATTTTTCCAGCAGCGCCTCCGCCAGCACAATGCACAGCATCGCTTCCGCCACGCAGGCCGCTGCGGCCACTGCGCAGACATCACTGCGCTCGCTGTTGGCCAGCACCGCTTGTTGCGACTGGATATCCACCGAATGAAGCGGCTGGGTCAACGTTGGAATCGGTTTCATCACAGCCCGCACTACAATAGGCTCGCCGTTGGACATGCCGCCCTCGATGCCGCCGGCCCGGTTTGTCTTACGGTAATAGCCCTTCTCTTCACTATAAAAAATCTCATCATGGATCTTGCTGCCCGGCAATTCACCACAGCGAAATCCCGCGCCGAACTCCACGCCCTTGATCGCAGGAATCGACACCATGGCTGCGGCAATCTTGCCGTCAAGCCGCCGGTCCCACTGGATATGGCTGCCCAATCCCGGCATCAGGCCATTCGCTGTGACTTCAAAACAACCGCCGAGTGTGTCGCCGGCATTTTTCGCCGTCAGGATCAGCGCTTCCTGCTCTGCCGGCTCGGTTGCGCCGCCAATCGACAGAACCTGCGAACCGACTGTGATGCCGCAGACTTCCAGCAATTGCCGACACACCGCGCCAACCGCGACCCGCGACGCCGTCTCACGCGCACTGGCCCGTTCCAGAATGTCCCGTACATCACTACGGTCATATTTCTGACAGCCGCCAAGATCGGCATGCCCCGGACGCGGTGCTGTCACCACCGGTCCCGTCTGTTCGCCAAATGCGGCCATTTTCGTTTCCCAGTTCACCCAGTCCGCATTGGTAATGCGCAGGGTAATCGGGCTGCCCAGCGTTTCGCCAAAGCGCACGCCGGACAATACATCCGCACGATCCTTTTCAATCTTCATCCGGCCACCGCGGCCAAAGCCTTCCTGACGCCGGGCCATTTCCTGATTGATGCGTTCTTCGTCCAGCGGCAACCCGGCCGGCAATCCCTCGACAATCGCGGTCAGACAAGGTCCGTGCGATTCTCCTGCAGTTAAAAACCTCAGCATAACTACCCCTCCATCTTTCCATGCTACAATGCTACCCATTGACTATACTAAAAGCAGGCCTGTTCAAGGCCTGCCAGTCGTGCTTGCTGTCTAACGAGCCTGTGGTGTTGTCGCCGGCTGCCCCGGCAGCGGCAGCGGTAAGGGAATCGGCAACGGCAAGGCCGACTGCGCCTGCGGCACCGCCGCAGGTCGGGGCGAAACTCCATAGCAGAAGATCTGCAGGTTCAGCCGCGTCAACAATTTATCCTGTTTTCGCTGAATCAGGAAGGCCGTCGGCAAACTGAACCGTTCGCCATCTTCCAGTTTTTTCAAAAAAGCCAGCGTCGCAAAGTAAGTCCCTTCGATGGAAACTTCAATCGGCATCTCCCGATAACCGCTTCTGTCCACCATTACCGAAGGCTTGATGTTGACCAGGCGAACGCCGCTTGCCACCGCGTCCCGCTCCAGTTGCGACATGAACACCGAAACATCGAGTGAACCCGGCAGCGCCTTTTCAACGCGCGCCAGCGACTGCTGCAACTCAAACAGCCGTTTATCGGCATCAGGGTAAGCCAGGATGAAGTTTTCCACCACGGTTATTTTTTGCCGTTCCGCCTGCAGCTGCCGGTTCAGTTCGCTAATTTTCGCCTCCTGCGGAACCAGCAGCAAGGAAGATACAGCCATACCGAGCGCCAAAACCAGCACCAGGTATAACGCAACCAGATAGCGCGGTGCGATGCCTTTAATCACAGTCATCAACTGTTCTTTGCCCATCATCGCATTCCCCCGACTTTAGCGGTGATTTCAAATTGAGTCAGGGAGCTGCGTTCATTCTGCTCTGCTTTCAACAGGGTCGGCTCAACAAACATTCGATCCTGCTCCATTTTGCTCAAGAAAACAACCAGATCAGGATAACTCACGGCATTGCCTTTTAGTTGCAACACGCCTTTCTGTGCGCTGCCGATTTCAGTCAACCACACCCGTCTGGGCATAAAAGCGCCCAGGTGCGCCATCGTTCCATGCCAGGAATAGCGGCCGTTGCTCAGTTGCAACAGGATTTTTTCCCGCGCCTGCACCGCGGCCTGACGGGTCTGGGAAATCCGCAGCTGCTGTTCGCCAACATTTAAGGCTTCGTAGCGGCTGCGCGCTTCCGCCAGTTCTTTTTCCAGAGTCCAATAGCGATACTCGCCATATCCGAACAAAGCCCCAATAACCATCAGCATCAGGACAATCGGCAGGAGCAGCAGGCGTCCATAGCGCCATTTTGGTGGTTGTTGTTCCGGCGGCAGCAGGTTGATACGAATCTTCATTATTCGATACTCCTCATGGCCAGGCCTACCGCTACGGACATCTGTGGTCCCACTCCGCGCAGGTACTGAAGGTTAAAGGAAGCGGGCAGTTCAAGCAATGCCAGGGGATCATGCATGGTAACCGGCAAATCAAGAATCTGCGCCAGTTTTTCCGGCAACATTGCCAGTTTGGCGCCGCCGCCCGTGATAATAATCCGTGAAATATTGACGCTGCGGTTTTGCGCCTGGTAGTATTCCAGCGTACGCCTTACTTCGCCTGCCAGTTCGCCAACAATCCGGTCCATTTGCTTCTTGACGATTTCCTTGTTGTCATCGGAGCCGGCTATATCCAAAAAATCATTGTCTTTTTGTTTCAGCA
>CAYLSL010000119.1:0-2633 GCA_964386615.1 uncultured Veillonellaceae bacterium | reverse complement strand
ACATCCCTGGGCACCGCCACCAATAGCACTCTGACTTCAAATTCGGTCAGCCCCGGTCCGGTAACCCAGAAGTCAAAATATAACTGATCCGGTGAAAACGGCACATACTTGTCAAGATCCCAGCGTATCGCCTGCCGCAGTTCCGCCTCCGACATGCGGGGAAACATCACTTCGCGGATGAACAGGGAACGACCGCCGAGGGCGGCCGCAACCTGCCGACCGGAAAATCCATTGCGGGACGCCATGCGTTGCAACGTTTCCGCCAGCAATGCTTCATCGACAATGACCCCGTCCTTCATTACCGAGTCAGGAACGTCAAAAATCGCCATTTTTTTCAGGAAAGGCTTGCCTGAACGCATGACGACTTCGGCCATTTTTATCGACCGGCTGCCAATATCAATGCCGATGGCATCTTCCCGCCGACCGGCAATTTTTTCGAGCAGAGATTCCAGGCTCATCAGGACTTCTTCCCGTCCTCCACGTGATGCGGCGTACTGCTGACAATTTTGACGGCATGAGTGACCGCAGTGATAATATCGATCGTGAATTGTTGTTCCAGCGCTTTGATTTTGGTAAACATCTGCCCCTGATCAGTAACCACATAGCGAGGCGGCAAAAAATTCATCGTCAGGGCGGCAATGTCGTAACGACATTTTTCACATTTGCAGACACCGGGATGTGAGGCCATCACATCATCCAACTGCTGCCACATCAAAATTTCCATATAATTCTTCAATTCCATCGCGCCGCGCCTCCCCTATTTGCTCCAGGATATGATCGTCAATTCCAGCATCGGTTCGCCGGGTGAAGGTTCCAGTCCCAGCCTGACCAGAACCGACGCACTGCGTCTGGCGCCGCCGACGATTCCCACCGAACGGACCCGCAGGAATCCGCCTTCTTCACTGGTCGAAACCAGATATTGACCGATGAAAAATTCCCGCCTGACGGTCTCTGCCAATCCATCGGGGTTTCCATTATTATATAATACTACAATTGCTCTGCGTAGTCCTGCTTCCGCAATCCCTTGCGCGGCAATTCCGTCACGAAAATTTATTGTCGACGCTGTTTCCGTCTGTAACAACCGGGCCAGTGCCATCCCCAGACAGACAAACAGGGACAGAACGACCAGTGCGGCAACAGCTGCCGACCCCCGCTCAGTCCGGCGCATTGGTGCAATTCACCGCACTGGTAATCGAGTCGGCAACTCCTGTCTGCGGATCAGTCAACGTCAGGTTGATCGTCAACAATCGGGGCGGCTGGAAAGCAATCTGAAACTGGCTCACTGTGTTTTCGGTCAGCGGCGTCGGCTGTCCAGCCGAACTGATCCGATACAACGTGCGCGGATTCGCCCCCAAAGTCGTCCCCAGTTGAAAAATCAGCCGTGACACCTGACCGGCCTCATTGGTGATTTTCACTTCAACGGCAGCGCTGTTCTGTCCGGCGGCAGGCCTCACTACCGCCGATGCCAGCCGCAGTTCCCGCGTCATCGCTTCCATGGCCATTCGCGCAGTCTGATGAGTCACCGTACGGGCCACCGAATGCTGCCAGGATAAAAACGTTGTGAATAACAGGGGCGGCAAGCTCTGCATCAGCAATGCCGTCAACATCAGACCAATCAAAATTTCCACCAGGGAAAAGCCGTTTTGCCGTGACCGTTTCATCGCAGATTCTCCAGACCGGTATCGACAGCAAAATAAGTCAGCAAGCAGTACCGTTTGGGCTGTCCATTTTCCTGCCAGCGAACCTGCACTTCCATTTCTGCCAGATGTCCTGCCGTATCGAGGTCGGGCCGCGGTAGAAAGTGAATGGTCCTTTCGAACACGACGCCGTCAACGGATATGGTTTCATTACCGACCAGTGTAGCCAAAGAATCGGCTGACCAATCTTCGCTGCCAATATTGCTTACCCGTTCCATGGTTTCCTGGGCCAGGCAAGCTGCCTGCTCCTGCCGATTCAGCAGTTTTCCGGCCTGCCCCGCCTGAATGAACAGACCGACAACCGCCAGAATCCCTACACTCAGCACAAACACGCCAACCAGCACATCAAACAGAATCGCACCGCGCCGCCGCCACAACTTCATTCGCCCGCCTCCCAGGCTGCGACATCGCTGATCCGCACCCGCCCGGTCACCGCTGCGATGATTACATAGCGGTTCTTTTGGGTTCGCAGGCTTTTCAGCGCAATCGTCTGCGCATTGGCCGGGCTGCCCGAACCTGAAAAAGAAACGGCGGCAGGCTTGTTTGCCAAACGGACTGAATCGGGAAAAACACCCCGTTTGCAGACATTGAGCCCCGCCTTGATGACATAGCCGGCGCCGGTAGCCTGATTGAACGTCAGAGAATAAAAAGGCCCGCCAGCTCCGACCGGCGAGTTGACCGACGCTTGTTGCATCCAGCGAAGATCAGCCGCCAGTTCAAAAGCAGCAGCAGACAATTCAGCCCCGGACAGGGAATCGCCCAGCCTTAGCAGACCCATTGCACAGATCATCGAGATCATTGCCGTTACGATCAGCAGTTCCAGCAGGCTGAAACCGCCCCGCTGCCATCGCAATGCGCCCACCTCGGATCAAATCAAAAAACTGAAATACCAGGCTAAAATTTGCTTTCCATATAGCAGGGTAAGCCATGCCCCCA
>CAYLSL010000118.1:0-5741 GCA_964386615.1 uncultured Veillonellaceae bacterium | reverse complement strand
CGGGAAGTGGTGGCGGCAGTACATATAGCGGACTATTATGCCTGGAAACAAAAGAAAGCGTTTATTATGCCAAAACTTGACCCGGCTGCCTTGACGTTACTCGGCACAGATACGGCAGAATGTGAAGACTGGTTTTTGAAACTGGCTGAATAGGAACGTGCAGAATGGATGTTTTCCTTGCCCGGCAGCCAATTTTTGACCGCAATCTGAAAGTGTATGCATATGAATTGCTATTTAGGCAAGGCAGTGGATACAACTTTTTTGATGCTGCCAATCAAGAGCTGGCATCGAATGAAGTATTGACGAATGGCTTTTTTTCCATGGATATTTTGCAGGTTACTTCCGGCAAAAAAGCCTTTGTTAATTTTACACAGGAATTATTGCTGTCTGGTCTTGCCCATTTGTTACCCAAGGACTTGCTAACAGTAGAAATATTGGAAACAGTTGAACCCTTGCCGGAGATCATCCAGGCTTGCCAACAGCTTGCAGAAGCGGGATATTCATTGGCGCTGGATGATTTTGTTTTTGAACAGAAGTATGTGCCATTAATTAAACTTGCCAACATTATTAAGGTTGACTTCCTAAATACGACAAAACAACAACGTGCTCTTTTGTTTGGGGGACAAGTGCCGGCATCTGTAGAAATGTTGGCGGAAAAAGTCGAGACCCAAGCAATGTTTGATGAAGCGGTTGCCTTGGGTTGTAAATATTTCCAAGGTTTTTTCTTCAGTAAGCCTTTGATTTTGCAGGGCAAATCAATATCGCATTCTCAGTTGGCCCGTCTGCAGCTTCTGCAAGAGATTAAAAAAAATGAACTGGACTGGAATGCCCTTGAAGAGATTTTTCGCCGTGAAGTCGGTCTATCCTATAAATTGCTGAAATACATTAACTCACCAGTTTTTGGCTTGCGTGGCGAAGTTTCGTCGATTCCTCACGCAATGAAACTGCTTGGTCAGAAAGAAATGGTGAAATGGTTGATGTTGATGGTTTTCCGCTCTATTGGAGATAAAAAACCGGATGAGTTAATGGCAACAGCTGTGATTAGAGCTCGATTTGGTGAATTGCTGGCGCAGCGGGTTGTGCTGCCGGTATCACCGGAAACGGTGTTTTTGACTGGATTGTTTTCGTTGCTCGATGTTTTTTTGGGGCACCCGATGATGGAAATTGCCCAGGAGATGCCAACCGAGTCAAAAGTTCGCAGTGTTCTTTTGGGAGAGCCAAGCCTGGCAACTGAGTTGCACCGACTATTGCTGGCATATGAAAAAGGCGACTGGTTGTCGGTCATCTCACTTTCTGCATTGTTTGGCTTGAAAGGAAAAGAAGTTGCGAAAGCATATAGTGAAGCTATTGCCTGGTATAACCAGTTTTCGGCCGTGAATGCTTGAGCTGCGGTGCGATCGTGATTAATACAAGAGATCTGCAAAATGCCGCATGAAAATAATATGCAGGAAATGGATGCCAGAAAGCAGGAAATGTATTCGAACAAGGCGAACAGATATCGTCAGGAAGAAATTATCAGAACAATTCAAGTTTTATAGATGCATAGACGTATGGAGGGATTGCAGTGGAAGTTCATGTTGCAAGACAACCGATATTTAATGTGGACAAAAAGGTCATCGGCTATGAACTTTTATTCCGCAATGGAACGGGTGACTTTTTCCCGGGATCGGATCGGGATCAAGCCACCGCCGATGTGATCAACAGCAGCTTTTTTCTTAAAATTGTCGATGATTTGGCAGGCGGAAAAAAGGCATTTGTCAATTTTACACCAAGATTGCTGAAACAAGAAATGATGACAATTTTGCCGGCCAAGATACTTGCAGTGGAATTTTCCGAAACAGCGCATGCCGACCCCGATGTAGTGGCTGCTTGCCGACATTTGAAAGAAAAAGGATATATGGTAGTCTTGGATGACTTTGTTTACCATCAAAGTTCAAATGAGATTCTGAAATTGGTTGATATGGTCAAGGTCGATTTTGTCCAGACTAAGGAAGCGGAACGTAAAGCGCTTGCGGCCAAGTTGATACCGATGGGGATTTCGTTGTTGGCCGAAAAAGTGGAAAGCTATTTTGATTTCAAACAGGCCAAAGAATTTGGTTATCAATATTTCCAGGGGTATTTCTTTGGCCGGCCGGAAATTTTCTCCGGTCGTGATATTCCCGGCTACACGGTGAACTATCTCAATATGTTGCGTGAAGCTAGCCGTGCAGAGATAGACTTCGATAAAATGGAACAAATATTCCGGCGCGATGTTGCCCTGTCCTTTAAATTGTTGAAGTTTATAAACTCTTCCTTCTTCGGAGTCCGTAATAAGATTTCTTCTGTCCGGCAGGCTTTGGTTATGTTGGGCCGAAAAGAGATCTTAAAATGGATTTCCTTACTGGCTTTGCAAAATATCGCGCAAGAGAAACCGGACGAAGTTGTCGTTCTATCCTTGATTCGGGCGCGCTTTGGCGAATTGCTTGCATTCCAGATGGGGTGGAGTAAAAAAAGCAATCAGGCATTTTTGGTTGGATTATTCTCATTGGTTGATGCGATGTTGGATAGACCGATGGGAGATGTTTTGCGTGAACTGCCACTGGAAGATGAAATTGTTGTTGCTTTGCTGCGGGGGGATAATGACCTTGGGCAACTGCATATCATGGCGCGTCATTACGAGAAGGCCGAGTGGGATGATTTTTCTGCGATGGCGCAGAAAATCGGTATTCCTGAACAAGACGTGGCCAAGCTTTACCGCCAGGCATTGGAATGGGCGCAAGGCCTATTTGTTCTCCTGTCTTAACTGTTCTTAACTGTCTTTTGAATAGTATCCGATAATCATAAAACCTTCTTGCAGTCAAGAAGGTTTTATTTGTAAACTTAATGGAAACTAATGATGACATTTTGTAATTATTTTTTTACAAATATGTAACTGATTAATTCCAAGTTGGAAGACGGTTTGCGTGTAGCTCATAGGGAACCGGCAGTCATATTGATTTACAGCTTGCTTGAACGTTGATATTTAAGCTATTATCATGAATTGTGCATGTGTCTGTTGCTAAAATGTCAAGGTTGGCATGGTTTATGCAACGTTTCTTTCATGAAAGGGTAATCCTTTACATGAAAAAACGGAGGCAGAATTTATGATTATTGGTGTAGCTAAAGAAATCAAAAACAATGAGAACCGGGTGGCCTTGACGCCTGCGGGTGCAGAAGCATTCCGGGCTGCCGGACATACAGTTTTGGTTGAAGCGGGCGCCGGAGTTGGTAGCGGTTTTTCTGATGAAATGTACGCGAATTATGGTGCAGAAATAATCAATGACAAGCGCAAGTTGTTTGATACCGCTGAAATGATTATGAAGGTCAAAGAACCGCTGGAGCCAGAATATGATCTTTTCCATGAAGGGCAACTGCTGTTTACTTATCTGCACCTGGCGCCAGAGCCGGAACTGACTCACGCCCTGTTAAAGGCAAAAGTAACTGGTATTGCTTACGAAACAATTGAACTACCCAATCATAGTCTGCCATTGCTTATCCCGATGAGTGAAATCGCCGGACGGATGGCAACGCAAGTCGGCGCGCATTTTCTGGAGAAGCATGAAGGCGGTAAAGGCGTCTTGCTTGGTGGTGTTCCCGGTGTTGAACCAGCACAAGTCGTCGTGATCGGCGGCGGGATTGTTGGGACCAATGCAGCGCGGATTGCAAAAGGAATGGGAGCCCGCGTCGCCATTATCGACAGTTCGGCTGAACGGCTCCGCCAACTGGATGATTTGTTTCAGGGCACCGTGATGACAATCAGCTCCAATTCATATAATATTGCCGAGTGGACTCGCAAGGCCGATCTGTTGATTGGTGCGGTATTGATTCATGGCGCAAAGGCACCCAAACTGGTTACTGAGAACATGGTAAAAACCATGACGGCAGGATCGGTTATCGTTGACGTTGCGATTGACCAGGGTGGTTGTGTGGAAACTTGCGACCATGTTACTACACATAGTAATCCGACTTTTGTCAAGCACGGCGTAGTGCATTACTCCGTCGCCAATATGCCGGGAGCAGTCGCCCGGACCTCGACGCTTGCATTGACTAATGTGACGCTGCCATATGCACTGCAAATTGCGGGACGTGGCTGGAAGGCGATGGCAAAAGAAAATGCCGGCTTTGCCAAAGGGATTAATGTTACCAATGGTTCTTTAACTTATCAGGCGGTGGCTGATGCGCTGAAAATTCCTTACACTGAGCTGGCAAGCTTGTTGTAGAAGCTGCGGATACGCCACCAATAACAGGAGGCGTATCATGGAAACCACCCGCTTAAAGCTGCCCAATGTTGACCGTGTTGGCTTGGTACTTGATATATCAAAAGTTTTGGCAGCACGCAAAATCAATATTGTTTCCATGGAAGTAGAGCCAAATACTACCTATCTTGAACTGGAAGGCATGTCACCGACAACCAGTCAGGAAGTAGTTGCGGCTCTACTTGCCATTCCACAAGTATTAGATGTTATCATGATTGATTTAATGCCGCATCAGGTGCGAACCGAGCAATTAAAGGCGGTAATGTCTTCGGTAAGTGAAGGGATTGTAGCAATTGATGCGTCCGGCATCGTTACACATTACAACCCGGCTGCGGAACGAATCCTGCATTTGTCGCGGCAACAAGTCATCGGTAATCCATTGACGAAATATTTGCCGGTAGATCTCCCTTTAATCGAAACATTGCGTAATGGTGCCGCCTACAATAATCGTGAAATAGTGCTGGAAAAGACCCGCAGCCACTATTTGGCCAGTGGGCGGCCGATATTTGACCACTCAGGCCGCATTATCGGTGCAGTATCAGTTTTGAAGGACATCAGCGAAGTACGGGAATTGGTCCAGTCGGTAACCGGACAAATGCCAGCCGCTTTTAACCGGATTGTTCATGAAAGCAATGTGATGAAGCGGACCCTCGCCATGGCCAGGACCATTGCCTGCGGTGACTCTACTGTGCTGCTGCGTGGTGAGACGGGTACGGGAAAGGAACTTTTTGCGCGGGCGATCCATGAAGCATCACCCCGATCGTCTGGGATGTTCGTGCCGATCAATTGCGCGGCGATACCGGATCAATTGTTGGAAAGCGAACTGTTTGGCTATGAGGCAGGCGCCTTTTCCGGTGCTGCCAGAGGCGGTAAACGCGGTTTATTTGAATATGCAAATGGCGGATCTATTTTATTGGACGAAGTGGGAGAACTCTCCAGTACATTGCAGGCAAAATTACTTCGAGTATTGCAGGACGGAAAAATTCGCCGTGTTGGTGGCACGGAGGAAATTGACGTTGATGTCCGGGTGATGGCGGCAACGCATCGCAATCTGGAAGAATTGATGTCACGTGATCTGTTTAGAGCCGATCTTTATTATCGGTTGAATGTAATTCCATTATTCTTGCCACCTTTACGGGAACGACCGGAAGATATCCCCCTGCTGGTGGATTTTTTTCTGCGGCGTTTTGCAGCGCGGGCCAAAAAACCAGCACCGATGATCGGGGAGGCTGCAATCGCCAAACTGATCCGTTATCAATGGCCAGGCAACATTCGGGAATTGGAGAATGTGTTGGAACGAGCGGTAAATCTCGTCGATGGTCCGGCCATCTTGGTCCAGCACATTTTAGTTCAGGAAATGAGTGGTCTGTCGCGAGCAGAACCGCAGCACTCCAATGACCAGATAAAACTGGAGGATTCTGTGGCCGAGGCGGAACGGGACGTCCTGTCGCAGGCGGTAAAGCGGTA
>CAYLSL010000117.1:1189-5774 GCA_964386615.1 uncultured Veillonellaceae bacterium | reverse complement strand
AAATTTTGGAGGGTGACAACATGGAAGAGAATCAACTGTACGAAGGCAAAGCAAAAAAAGTATTCGCTACGGCGAATCCCGATGAATACCGCGTATATTTCAAGGATGACGCCACGGCGTTCGACGGGACCAAACGCGGCACCATCATCAACAAAGGCATCATCAACAACAAGGTTTCGGCCTTTTTCTTCAACCTGCTTGCCGAGCATGGCATTCCCCACCACTTTGTCAAACTGCTCAGCGATCGTGAAATGATCGTCAAAACCCTGAAGATTCTCCAGGTCGAAGTTGTCGTTCGCAACGTGGCGGCTGGCAGTCTGGCCAAACGGATCGGTTGGGAAGAAGGCACCAAGATGCCGACGCCGGTACTGGAGCTGTACTATAAGAACGATGACCTGCATGATCCGATGATCAACGAATATCACATTCAGGCGATGGGTCTGGCGACACCGGAACAAATTGCCGAGATAAAAACCTATGCTTTGAAAATCAATGAAATTTTGTCCGCCTACCTCAAAACCAAAAATGTCGAACTGATCGATTTTAAACTGGAGTTCGGCGTTCACAAAGGCCAGGTTATTCTTGGTGACGAGATTTCACCGGACACTTGCCGGCTGTGGGATAGCGAGACCAAACAAAAACTCGACAAGGACCGCTTCCGCCGCGATCTCGGCAATGTCGAAGATGCTTACCGGGAAGTGCTCAAACGGTTGACCGGCGAGGTCATGTAGTCTGATGAACGACGATAAACTGCATGAAGAATGCGGGATTTTCGGCATCTATGCACCAGGCGTCGATGTAGCGCTCAACACCTACTGGGGACTGTATGCGCTGCAACACCGGGGGCAGGAGAGCGCCGGCATCTGCGTGGCCAATGGCTACGCGATGGACATTCGGCGCGGCATGGGTCTGGTCAATGAAGTGTTCCGCGACTCATTACCGGAGATGCCGGGCCATATCGCAATCGGTCATGTCCGTTATTCCACCACCGGATCCAGCCTGGCGGCGAATATTCAGCCGTTGCTTGTTTCTTATGCCGGCGGGCGTATCGCCATGGCGCACAACGGTAATCTGACCAATGCTCCCTTGCTGCGCAAAAAGTTGGAGCAGGGCGGCAGCGTATTCCAAACTACGGTGGACAGTGAAGTCATCGTAAATCTGATTGCCCGTTCAAAAAAGAAAAACGTTGAAGACCGGATTGCCGAAAGTATGAATCAGGTCGAGGGCGCCTATTGCCTGGTCATCATGACCGAAGACCGGCTGATCGGCGTACGCGACCCCAATGGCTTCCGTCCGCTTTGCCTGGGACAGATGCCGGATGGCGGCTGGGTTTTTGCCTCGGAGTCCTGTGCGCTTGATGCGGTCGGCGCCAAAATGATCCGCGATATTGAACCAGGTGAAATGGTCATTGTTGACGGCAAAGAACTGCGGTCCCGCCGCCTGATCGATGAAAAAAGACCACCGGCGCTGTGCGTGTTTGAGTATATCTATTTTGCCCGTCCTGATAGTATTATTGACGGTCAAAGCGTGCATCTGGCCCGCTTGGCAATGGGGCGGCAATTGGCGATCGAAAGCGGCTTGAAGGCCGATATCGTGATCTCGGTGCCGGACTCCGGCACGACCGCCGCGCATGGATTCAGCTCCCAGTCCGGGATTCCCTTTGCCGAAGGCTTGATGAAAAACCGTTATATTGGACGGACTTTCATCCAGCCGGAACAAAAAAAACGTGATGCAGGCGTCCGGATCAAACTGAATGCCGTGGCGCCGGCCGTGGCCGGGAAATCAGTCATCATGGTCGATGATTCGATTGTCCGCGGCACGACCAGCGGCCGGATCGTCCGGATGCTGCGTGAAGCGGGCGCGAAAAAAATCCATATGTGCGTCAGTTCACCACCGATTGTTTATCCCTGTTATTATGGCATCGATACTACGGCCCGCAAGGAACTGATTGCCAGTTCCAAGACGGTCGAACAGATTCGCCGTTATATCGGCGCCGATTCCCTGTATTATCTGTCGCTGGAAGGGCTGAAACAGGCAGTGACCCAGGTTGCATTGGGCGGACTCTGTTCTGCCTGTTTCCATGGCGAGTATCCGACGGAAGTCGCCTGTGCCAAGGAACTGCAAGGTTCAAAATTTGTCTTTGAAGAGACCGCCTGTGCCATGAGGCAGAAAGCGAAAGGGAGGAAACGCTCTTGAGCGGAAAGCAATCAGAAACAGGGCTTAGCTATCGCGACGCCGGCGTGGACATCGATGCAGGGAATCGTTCGGTTGACCTGATGAAAGCGCATGTGCGGGCAACATTCCGCAAGGAAGTGTTGTCGGATATCGGTGGTTTTGGCGGGCTGTTTGCCCTGGATATGAAAAAATACGCCGAACCGGTGCTGGTATCGGGAACTGATGGTGTCGGAACCAAGCTAAAACTGGCGTTCATGATGGACCGGCATGATACGATCGGTCAGGACGCGGTGGCCATGTGTGTCAACGACATTCTGGTGCAGGGGGCAGAACCGCTGTTTTTCCTCGATTACCTGGCCGTCGGCAAATTGGAGCCGGAAAAGGTCGCCAATATTGTCAGCGGTGTGGCCAAAGCCTGTAAAGAGTCCGGTTGTTCGCTGATTGGCGGTGAAACGGCTGAGATGTCCGGATTTTATCCAGATGGTGAATATGATGTCGCCGGGTTTGCTGTCGGAGTGGCGGAAAAATCGCGGCTGATTACCGGCGAAAAGATCGCTGCCGGTGATGTGCTGCTCGGACTGCCTTCCACCGGTGTCCACTCCAACGGATTTTCGCTGGTGCGCAAGATTTGCTTTGAACATCAGGGATTCACGGTCGATACACCAGTGCCGGAACTGGGCAAGACGCTGGGCGAGGAGTTGCTGATACCCACCCGTCTGTACCCCAGAGTTTGCCTGCCGCTGATCGAGAACTATGAGATCAAGGGTATGGTTCACATTACCGGCGGCGGATTTTACGACAATATTCCCCGTGTATTGCCGCAGGGGTGCGGCGCGGTGGTCAATGTCGAAAACTGGCCCCGACCGGAAATCTTTTCCTTGTTGCAACAATGGGGTCAAGTAGCCTGGCCGGAGATGTACCGGACCTTTAATATGGGAATCGGCATGATCCTGGTGGTATCCGAACAGACGGCGCCATTGGTGCAGCGGGCGTTGGCCGACCAGGGAGAAATCTGCTACCGGATCGGTCGCGTAGTGACCGGCGATCAAACCGTAGAACTGAAGGGAGGCGTGTTTGGTGCGTAAAAAAGTGCTGGGGATTCTGGTGTCGGGACGCGGCAGTAATTTGCAGGCGTTCGTGGACGCAATCAATTCGGACCGTCTTGTCGCCAAGATCGGCGTAGTGATTGCCGATAATCCCGAAGCAAATGCCTTGCGGCGGGTTGCCGGGCTGAATATCCCGACTGCCGTTGTGGAACGCAAAAATTACGCGACCAAACAAGCTTTTGAAGCGGCCATTATTGAACAACTGGACCTGCATCATGTCGAACTGGTTTTGCTGGCTGGATTTATGCGTATTCTCAGTCCGCAGTTCATCAACCGTTTCCCAGCTCGGATCATGAATATTCATCCTGCGCTGTTACCTGCATTTCCAGGGCTTAATGCACAGCAGCAGGCGCTTGACTATGGAGTAAAAGTATCGGGAGCAACGGTGCATTTTGTCGATGAGGGGATGGACTCCGGTCCGATTATCCTGCAGGAAGCGGTGCCGGTGGAAGAGGACGACAATCTGACAACGCTGTCGGAACGAATTTTGCATCTGGAACACCGTTTGTATGTGCGGGCGGTAAGACTATATTGTGAAGATCGAATTCACATCGCAGGACGGGCCGTGAAAATATTGCCGCCCCGGCAAAAATCAAAGGAAGAAGGCGAACTGCATTGAAGGCGAAACGGGCGTTGATTAGCGTATCCGACAAAACAGGCGTAGTCGAGTTTGCCAAACAATTGACGGCGCTGGGAATCGAGATCGTCTCTACTGGCGGCACGATGAAGTCGTTGCAGGAGGCAGGAATTCCCGTCATATACATCAGTGATGTGACTGGATTTCCGGAAATGATGGACGGGCGGGTGAAAACCCTGAATCCCTATATTCATGGCGGAATCCTGGCCGTACGTGACAACCCCGAACATGCGGCGGCAATGCAGGAACACGGAATTGTCCCGATCGACCTGGTTGTTGTTAATTTATACCCGTTCCGCCAGACGATTGCCAAGCCGGGCGTGACCCAGGAAGATGCCGTGGAAAACATCGACATCGGCGGTCCGGCGATGGTGCGCAGTGCGGCGAAGAACTTCCGCTATGTGACCGTGGTCGTCAATCCGGAGCGCTATTCAGAGGTTGTGGCTGAGCTGGCAGCGCATGGTGAAGTGACTGCACCAACCCGACTGGCGTTGGTCCGTGAAGCGTTTACCCATACGGCGGAGTATGATGCGGCAATTGCCCGTTATTTTTCCGTGCAGACCGGCGAGGGCGAATATCCTTCGACCTTGATTCTGCCCTGGCAAAAACTGCAGGATCTGCGTTATGGTGAAAACCCGCATCAGACGGCGGCTTTCTATCGGGACAA
>CAYLSL010000117.1:0-1089 GCA_964386615.1 uncultured Veillonellaceae bacterium | reverse complement strand
TTGTTGGAGGCGGCTCTGCCGCAGGCTGGCGCCAAACAGCGCTATGACATCAAAACCGTGTCCGGCGGCATGCTGGTCCAGTCCGCGGATACAACTGACGCACCGCCGGGCGAATGGAAAACCGTCAGCAAAAGAATGCCGACGGAAGCCGAACTGAAAGAACTGGAGCTGGCCTGGAAAGTCGTCAAACATGTAAAATCGAACGCCATTGTGATTGCCCGGGATGGACGCACAATCGGCGTAGGGGCCGGGCAGATGAACCGGGTCGGTTCGGCGGAAATAGCCCTGAAACAGGCTGGTGAAGCGGCCCGCGGTGCAGTACTGTCTTCGGATGCCTTCTTTCCATTCCGTGATACGGTGGATGCGGCAGCCAAGGCCGGAATTACGGCAATCATCCAGCCGGGCGGGTCGATGCGCGATGAAGAATCAATTGCTGCGGCGGATGAATACGGCATCGCGATGGTTTTCACCGGGATGCGTCATTTCAAACATTGAACTTACGGGAGGTTGAAATATGCGAATCCTGGTCGTAGGCGGCGGCGGGCGTGAGCATGCCCTGGTGTGGAAGCTGGCCCAAAGTCCACGTGTGACGAAGATATACTGTGCGCCAGGCAATCCGGGAATCGGTGCGCTGGCAGAATGTGTGAACATCTCGGCGGACAATATCAAGGCACTGTGTGGCTTTGCCCGCGAACACAATGTGGACCTGACGGTCGTTGGGCCGGAGAAACCATTAACGGATGGGATTGTCGATTACTTTGCGTCGCAGGGGCTGAAGGTGTTTGGTCCATCGCAGGAAGCGGCGCAGCTTGAAGGATCGAAAAGTTTTGCCAAAGAACGGATGCAAAAGTATGGGGTGCCGACAGCGGATTTTGCTGTGTTCGATACCGCTGCGGCAGCAAGGAGTTATATCGAGGCCAAAGCGACAGGCATTGTGGTCAAAGCTGATGGACTGGCTGCCGGTAAAGGCGTCGTAGTGGCGGAAACCGCGGCGGAAGCGCTGCAGGCGATTGATGAAATCATGTTGAAAAAAGTGCACGGCGATGCCGGCAGTCAGGTAGTTCTGGAAGAACGGCTGATTGGCGAGGA
>CAYLSL010000116.1:2620-5791 GCA_964386615.1 uncultured Veillonellaceae bacterium | reverse complement strand
TTATCGAAGCAATGGAAGCTGGCGCGGACATTGTCAAAGTTTTCCCTGGCGAAACCTTGGGGCCAACTTTTGTCAAGGCCGTGAAAGGCCCATTGCCGCAAGCTCCGTTAATGCCGACCGGTGGCGTTAGCCTGGAAAATGTAAGCGAATGGATCAAGGCCGGTTGCCTGGCAGTCGGTGTCGGTGGAAACTTGACTGCGGGAGCTAAAAAAGGCGATTATCAATCCATCACCGAAATTGGCAAACAGTTTGTTGAAAAAGTGCGCTTGGCGCGGGCATAATAGGGGGAATGAAGATGTCGACAGTAGTATGTTTTGGGGAGATTATGCTCCGGTTGGCTCCTCCCGGCTATTTGCGCTTTGAACAGGCGGCGGCGCTGGAAGTGGTTTATGGCGGTGGTGAAGCGAATGTTTGTGTGGCATTGGCGAATTTTGGCATAGACGCTGCCTTGGTTACCCGGGTGCCGGAAAACCCGATTGGCCAGTCGGCCGTCAATGAAATGCGCCGGTATGGTGTTGATACGAAATGGATGTTGCGCGGCGGCGAGCGGTTGGGGATTTATTTTTTGGAAAAAGGCGCATCGCAGCGTCCTTCCAAAGTTGTGTACGATCGCAAGCTCTCTTCGATTTCAACGGCGCAGCAAACCGATTTTGACTGGCCTGCCATTTTCGCTGGCGCCACTTGGTTCCATTTTACCGGTATTACTCCTGCGTTGGGCGAAAGTGTGGCCGAATGCGTATTGGATGCCTGCAAGGCTGCCAAACAGGCAGGGCTGACCGTCAGCTGCGACCTGAACTTCCGCAAAAATCTTTGGACCAGCGAAAAAGCCGGCAAAACGATGGCCCGGTTCATGCCCTATGTCGATGTCTGTATTGCCAATGAAGAGGATGCAGAAAAAGTCTTTGGCATCAAGGCGCACGATACCGATGTAACCAGCGGTTCTCTAAGCCATGCAGGATATAAGGATGTTGCCAGGCAGCTTACCGACCGATTTGGCTTCAAGGCTGTCGCAATTACGCTGCGCGGCAGTATTTCGGCGTCTGACAACACTTGGGCGGCGATGCTGTTTGTAGACGGCAACTATCATTTTTCACGGGAATACCCCGTGCATATCGTGGACCGGGTCGGTGGCGGCGATTCCTTTGCCGGCGGTCTGATTTATGCGATGCTGAATAAAATGGGCCCGCAGGAAACTTTGGAGTTTGCGGTTGCCAACTCTTGCCTGAAACACAGTATTGAAGGCGACCATAACCATGTTAGTCTGGCAGAAGTCAAGGCTCTGATGGCGGGAGACGGTTCCGGGCGGGTGCAACGCTGATCGATAAAAGTTTTTGATAAAAAGGACTCCTGCAGTGAAATGCTGCAAGAGTCCTTTTGCGTTGTGTACATAAAGTTTTTTTGCCGAATGGCAATTGTTTGGCAGGATTTTTGTGCACTAAAGCAAATAACTAAAAGGTGGAAAGGGGCTGAGTGGATTGAAATTTACGGTAGTCGTAGACAATAATGTTCCGCCGGGAGCCAAGGCGGCATTTCGCGGCGAACATGGATTGTCAGTTTTGATTGAGACTGGTGCGAATAAGATTTTGTTTGACGCGGGCCCATCAGATATTGTGGTTTATAATCTGGGTTTGTTGGGGGTACATCCGCGTGAATTGGACGCCATTGTATTAAGTCATGGCCACTATGATCACACGGGTGGATTGCCCTCTATTTTGGCGATGGCAGGTAAAAAAATCCCGGTGTTCAGTCATCCCGATATTTTTCAAAAACGCTATTCAGTTGCGGCAAACAGTTGCCGCTATGTTGGCATCCCGTTTACGCGGGAGCATTTGGTGCATCTGGGCGCAGATTTTCGCAGCGTGGAAGAACCCCTGGAACTTGTGCCGAACTTATGGATCAGCGGACCAGTGCCGCGGGAAACCAATTATGAGGAAGGCGATTCGAGACTAGTGATTCCGGAGAATTGCGAGGAAGAAGCCTGTTGCGCTGGAACTGCGTTTCAAAAGGATCCCCTGCAGGATGACATGGCCATCTATGTTCGTTGCTCCAAAGGACTGGTGGTGCTTGGTGGCTGCGCTCACTCCGGTATTATCAACATGGTGAATCATGGGCTTAAAGTGACGGCTTCAATTAAAGTGCACGGATTGCTTGGCGGAACTCATTTGGGGCCGACACTTGAGCCGCAGCAAAATGCAACCATGGCAGCACTTGAATGGTTTAACCCAGATTTTGTCGCTTCGAACCATTGTACAGGGTTTGCTATGATGGCCAGATTGGCGCAGACTTTCGGCAAAAAATTTATCCCGGCGTTTTGTGGTACGACGATTGATTGTTGATGGCTAAACTGTTTAAAGAATAACAACGAGCAAAAGATGTGATGAAACGTAAACTGGATTTTCATCACATCTTTTTATTTTTCGTAAAATACTTTATTTAAAGCAAGTTTAAAATACAACAGTTATATAATATATATTATACTTGTATTAATAAATAGAGAAAATATAAATAAATTTACTTTACTGAAATAAAAGTCCTATATTTTAAGAGTTTTGATAATATAAATGAACAATTACTTGTTTTTAGCATCACAATCGTTTGACCGGTGGATTTTGGTTGCAAGGGAACAAATAAAAAAGTGCCGACAACTCAAAAATGATCATGTCGGCACATCTTGTATCTTTTGATATAGGGATTATCTTAGGAGTCAGCTTTAATTCTTTTTAACACCAACGTTTTGGCAATCTTGTCATGCAGGCATTGATTGCGCAAGGTGATCCCAACCATCATAAAACCAAAGCCGAATGGCAGCAGAGATAAAACTTTCGCAATATTTCGCACCAAGGCGCGGCCAAATGAAATTTTTTTTCCATCCAGATCAGTTACCTGTAGCTTAAATATCATCTTGCCCGGTGTGGCCTGGAGAGGGGAACTTTCAAACAGTGGCCAGTACAGAAAGTGAAACCCTAACTTCAGATAGGAAGGTAATCCGGTTTGTGCAGTCAACGCTTCTGTTGAGAATCCGCCGGAGACACCTAGAGAAAGGTCAATTCCGGCTCCGACAAGGCCAATCAGCAGAGAATCAATTAAAAAAGCGCAGAACCGGTTAAATGGATGCCCGTATGGGTGTGTTTGCGACAAATCGAGGTCTCCTTCCCGAAACGTTGGATTTTG
>CAYLSL010000116.1:0-2520 GCA_964386615.1 uncultured Veillonellaceae bacterium | reverse complement strand
ATGTTGGTTTGCAAAGGGGTTTGAAAAATGTCATTAAGAAAGAAAATGTTGGTTTCTCTTTTCGCAGCGCTGCTTTGTGTCAGCTCCTATGTGATTATCCCAATTGGTCCGGTGCCAGTCACGTTGCAAGTCTTGTTCGTATTGCTTGCCGGTGCGATTTTGGGCGCCGAAATGGGAGCGCTAAGCGTTGTGATCTGGATCATGCTGGGAAGCTTTGGTTTGCCGGTATTTGCAGGTGGAAAAGCAGGCCCGATGGTTTTGCTTGGGCCAACTGGCGGATATCTGCTCGGGTTTGTAATCTGCGCCTGGATTGTTGGCAGATTGACCAGTAATCATGCGTCGTCAAAAATTCGCACCGGCGCCGCGATGTTGCTGGGGTTATTCGTTGCGTACGCGGTTGGGTTAGCTGGGTTCATGGCCAGTTTCGCTTATTTTTTGCACAAACCCATGACCGTGCAGCAAGCCTTGCCGATCGCCGTGTTTCCGTTTGTGCCGTTTGATCTTGTCAAAGTTGTCCTGGGCGCATGGCTGGCTCCGACTTTGATTTCTGCATTGTCGCGGGCTGGATTTGTTGAAAGCGGTCAAGAACATGCTTGAGATGATCAGTGATTATACAAAAAAGGTGTTGTCTGGCGGAACGCTTGGAAGACAGGAACTATATGAGCTGGCAAAAACGGAAATCAACGATTTGCCTCATTTGCTCGCCGCTGCCAATTCAATCCGCCAACAGTATCAGGGCGATCAAGTCCACCTTTGTTCCATTTTGAATGGTCGTTCAGGCCATTGTAGTGAAGACTGTTCTTATTGTGCCCAGTCAGTACACCACCAGACAAAAGTTGCTGTCTATCCACTTATGGATGTGCAGGAAATTCTGCGTAATGCAGTAGCGGCTGAAGCTGCAGGGGTCAGTCATTTTTCGATTGTTCTTAGTGGTGGCGGAGTTGACCAAACGGATGAAATAACAAATTTTGCGCGAATTATCGAAGCCTATCGGTTAATTCGCAGCAAAACGCAGCTACATCTATGTGCATCGCTTGGATCGTTGACAGCTGAGCAGGCACGGCAACTCAAGGCGGTTGGTGTCGAGCGCTACCATCATAATGTGGAAACCAGCCGTGAGTTTTATCCCTCCATTTGTCGGACGCATACTTATGAGGACAGGATACGGACGATCAAGGTGGCCCAAGCAGCGGGGCTTGCAGTTTGCAGCGGCGGAATCATCGGCATGGGGGAAAGCCTCGAACAACGGATCGACATGATCCTGGAACTACGTGAGATGGGAATCGGTTGCGTACCCGTCAATATTCTTAATCCAATTCCGGGAACTCGGCTGGAAGCAATGGAGCCGTTGCCGCCGCTGGAGATTTTAAAATCAATTGCATTGTTTCGTTTCGTTTTGCCGCAGGCGGTCATCCGCACGGCTGGCGGTCGCGAAAAAAACTTGCGTGACCTGCAGTCTTTGGCGCTATTGGGCGGGGCAAACGGAATGTTGGTTGGTGGCTATCTGACAACCAGCGGCCGAGATAGCCGACTGGATTTGAAAATGATTGAAGACCTGGGTTTGCGGGTTGCCGGCTGAGTTCAATAAGCGCTATATTGTTCAAAAAAAACGACCGTGCTCTCCGTAAGATGAGCGCGGTCGTTTTTGATTGATGAAAAGAAGCTGTTGCAAGAGCTAGATTTTAAATTTGGCCACTGCAATCTGCAAGTCTTGCGCCAATTTAGCCAACGCCTGGCTGGAAGACGCAATTTCCTGCATCGATGCCGACTGTTCTTCGGTTGCTGCAGACACGTTTTCCGCCTCGGCTGAGGCGTCGCGGCTGAGTCCTTCGACGATGTCCACAGCTTCGGCAATTCGTTTATTGCCGATTTCGACTTCGGAGATCGCTGTGGCAATCGTGCGGACTTGTGTCAGCACGTCGCGCACCATGGTATCGATCTCTTTAAAATTGTTGCCGGCAGCATTGACCAGGCCGATTCCCTTGTCAATGTCACTGATTGCTGTATCGATCGCCCCTACAACATTGCCGATGCTTTGATGGTTAAGGTCAATCAGTTTTTTGATTTGTTGGGCCGCTGCTTCCGACTGTTCGGCCAGTTTGCGGACTTCTTCGGCAACAACGGCAAAGCCGCGTCCCTGTTCTCCGGCTCGGGCTGCTTCGATTGCGGCGTTCAGCGCCAACAAGTTGGTTTGGCCGGCGATATTGGAAATCAGGTTGACAATCTCACCGATCTGCTGTGAACTGGTTTTTAGCTCAATCGCGGCATTTTGCGCCTGCCGGGCGCCGCTGCCGACCGCATCCATCTGTGTCACGGCCTGATTTACTTCGTGCTGCCCTTTGTCAGTAACGGTTGCCGTTTGATTTGCCAAATCCGCCATCTGTTTGGTCGTAGCCGAGACTCCGCCAACAGTGGCAGATAGTTCTTCAACAATGGCAGCAGTGTCATTGACGGCCGCAACCTGTTTTTCCGCTCCGTGCGCCACTTGCATGATAGAGCCGGCGACATTGTTGGATGCTT
>CAYLSL010000115.1:0-5841 GCA_964386615.1 uncultured Veillonellaceae bacterium | reverse complement strand
GCACTTGGTCTACTTTCGGCGCCCGGATCAAATACAATACTTCCGCTTCCGGCTGAACCACGTTCGGTGAATTTCCGCCCGAATTGGTGATCGCATAGTGGACGCGCGCTTCTGGCACGATATGTTCCCGCAAATAGTTGACGCCGACATTCATTAATTCAACAGCATCAAGAGCACTCCGTCCCAAATGGGGAGCAGTGCCTGCATGCGAACTTTTGCCGTGAAATTTGAAAGCGACTTGAAAATTGGCCAGCGTACTCATCGAAAAAACGCTGTTGTGGGTCATCGGGTGCCATGTAATGGCAACTTCAGATCCATCGAAGGCGCCTTCCCTGGCCATGAAGGTTTTACCGGATCCGCCTTCTTCACCGGGGCAGCCGTAATAGCGGATAGTGCCTGAAAGATTGTTCCTCGACAAATACTCTTTGACAGCGATCGCAGCTGCCAAAGAACCCACGCCGAGCAAATTGTGTCCGCAGCCATGCCCGTTTTGCCCGGCAGCAACTGGTTCCCGCCTGGCAATATTCTTTTGCTGACTTAATCCCGACAACGCATCGTATTCGCCTAAAATCGCCACCACTGGGCTGCCGGCGCCAAAGCTGGCCACAAAAGCAGTGGAAAGGCCGGCAATGCCTTTTTTGACGGAGAAGCCTTCACTGGCCAAAATTTCACACAGCAACTCAACCGATTGGGTTTCCGCAAAACGCAACTCGGCATATTGCCAGATAGTATCACTTGCCTGAATGAAAAGCTGTTTTTTTTGCTCTATGACTTCGTCGAGTTGGGTTTTATTCACTTTAACAGCCCCTTTGTAATGTTAACAGCATTATTTTACCATAAGGAAACGCTAAAATAATGAAAACCAATAATGTTACAATCATTTCTGCGCTTGCCCGAAATTCAGCCGCATATTGCTGAACGTTATTGTGCAAAAATAAAGAAAATGTTCGAAAAGGTTGCAGGCGGTCAAACTTCTGCGTAGAATATAATACGAAGTAAAATGATTCGAAAATAATTGGTTGCGAACCGGTGGGAGACATGGAATGCCCGAAAATGAGCCGCAGTGGACGCAAAAGGCGTATGCCAAAATCAATCTGCTGTTGGATGTAACTGGTAAGCGTTCGGATGGTTACCACGAAGTCTCCATGATCATGCAGTCGGTCAGCCTGTTTGATACAATCCGCTTTAGCCCGCGCCCGGCGAAAATATCCTTGAGCGTTGACCGGCTTGATCTGCCCTGCGACAGCAGTAATCTGGCTTTTCGGGCGGCAGAGCTGCTCCAGCAGGAGTGCGGAGTCGATAAAGGCGTCCATATTGATCTGGTCAAACGGATTCCGATGGCGGCAGGACTTGCAGGCGGCAGCAGCGATGCGGCAGCAGTGCTCAGAGGGCTTAATGAACTTTGGCAGTTGTCTCTGTCGGCGGAGGATTTGGAACAGTTGGCAGCCCGGTTGGGTTCGGATGTTCCTTTTTGTTTGTGGGGCGGGACCGTACATGCAACAGGGCGTGGTGAAAAGCTGGAACCGCTGGCTGATTTTGCCGGCAGAGGCGTTGTATTGGTGCATCCGCCGCTCCATGTTTCAACAGCTTGGGTTTATGGCAACTATCAAATGGGAGCTGCACCTGGTTGTACTGATGTCCAAATCATGCGGCGCGCCGTTGCATGCAACGACTTTTCAACTGTGACGCAAAACCTTTACAATGCGTTGGAAAAGGTGACTATACCGGCCTATCCTCAGATCGGCGAGATCAAGACCGCTTTATCACAGGCAGGATCGAGCGGGGTGTTGATGTCAGGCAGCGGCCCTACGGTCTTTGCGCTGACCCCCAATCTGACGGAAGCGAAAAAGTTGGCGGCAAGTCTTTCAACCGAACCGGAAGTAGACATATTGATCGCAGAAACCGTTGCAAGGGAGGAACAAAAGAATGTCCCGACGATTATTACCGGTTAAACTCGATAGTTACAAGCCGTTGCGTGAAGTGGTCTATGAAACGTTGCGTGAAGCGATCCGCACCGGAGCGTTGCCGCCAGGGGAGCGGTTGATGGAGATTCAGTTGGCCGAAGAGCTGGGGGTCAGCCGGACCCCGGTCAGGGAAGCGATTCGCAAGCTGGAACTGGAGCGATTCGTCGTCATGCTGCCTCGTCGTGGCACTTATGTCGCTAACTTATCACTCAAAGACATCAATGAAGTATTCGAAATCAGGGCGGCATTGGATGGATTGGCGGCAGGACTGGCGGCGGAACGGATTACTGAAGAAGAACTGGAACTGATGGAGCGTCTGTTGGTAGAGATCGCCGAACATATTGAACAGCGAAATAACCAGAAGATTGTCGAAGCGGATGAAGCTTTTCACGACATCCTCTATCGCGCCAGCCGCAACGAGCGATTGGTGGGCATTATCTATAATTTGCGTGAACAGTTTACCCGTTTTCGTTCTGTTTCAATCAATTATCCCGGTCGTTTGCAAAATACATTGGAAGAGCACCGACAACTGGTGGAGGCGATTGCACAGCGAAATGCCGAAGCCGCCCAGCAAAAAGCCCGGGAACATATCGAAAATGCGGAACAGACACTACTTCTGGAAATGGATCAACTCCGCAATTCGGGCTGAGGCTTTTAAATGCAGGGAGGGAACGAGATTTGGATAAAATCCGCCGTATGGATCGTCTCGTCATTCTGGCAAAATACCTGACGAACAAGCCTTCACACTTATATTCACTGGGGGAATTTGCCGACGTTTTTGGCTGTGCCAAATCCACTTTAAGCGAAGATATTTCTCTCATCCGGCAAACGCTGGAAGCCCGGGGGGAAGGAACGCTGGAAACCATTGCCGGCGCTGCCGGCGGCGTGCGCTATATTCCGTGCCGGCCAGATGCAGTGGTGCATGAAATTCTTGCCAAATTGGCCGATGTATTTTCCCGCCCCGACCGAATTATTCCCGGCGGCTTTCTTTATATGTCCGATGTGCTGTTTGCACCGGAGCAGATGGTGGAAGCCGGCGAGATTTTCTTTCAGCGGTTTGCGCCGTTGGCGCCGGATTACATTCTTACCGTGGAAACCAAAGGGATTCCACTGGCGCTGATGACAGCCCGCGCCTTCAATATTCCGCTGGTGATGGCCAGGCAGGGCAGTAAGGTAACCGAAGGGTCTACCGTCAGTATTAATTATCTGACCGGGTCTGCCAAACGGATCCAGACGATGTCTGTGTCGCGCCGGGCATTGCCGCCCGGGGCCAGGGTTCTGGTAATCGACGATTTCATGAAAGCGGGCGGAACTGCTCGCGGGTTGGTCGATTTAGCTACTGAGGTCGGCGCGACGGTAATCGGAACAGGCGTGCTTATTGCAACCGATCAACCGGAGAAAAAACTGGTTGATGAGTATACGGCTTTGTTGGTATTGCATAAAATTGACGAGAATCTGAAAAAAATCGATATTCGCCCGGCAATTTAACGATTCGGGCATACAGGGGGAAACGAACGGATGCAGGAAATGGTAGCGGTGATTCTGGCCGCAGGCAAAGGAACCCGCATGAAATCTACCATGCCCAAAGTGTTGCATGCCGTCGGCGGCAAGCCGATGCTTTGCCATGTCATGGAGGCAGCAGCGCAGGCAGGAGCTGGTCGCACGATTATTGTTGTCGGGCACGGCAGTGAACAGGTTCAGGCAGAAATCGGCGGCGCTGCTGAATATGTGTTGCAAAAAGAGCAATTGGGCACCGGACATGCAATGATGCAGGTACAACCTACCTTGACTGGGTTTTCCGGCACAATACTGCTGCTCTGTGGTGATACGCCGCTGTTAACGGGAGAGACACTCAAAAAACTGGTTGCGGAACATAAACAGAGCGGGGCTGTGGCAACCGTATTGACTGCAGTGCCATCAGATGCAACTGGTTATGGACGGATTTTGCGAGATGATTCAGGCCGTGTTCTCGGGATTGTCGAACAGAAAGATGCAAGCGAAGCGCAAAAAAAGATCGGCGAAATTAATACCGGCATTTATTGTTTCGAAGCAGCGCCCCTGTTTGCGGCGCTGGGCGGACTCACCTGCAATAATGCGCAGGGTGAGTATTATTTGACCGATGTGCTGGCGATTCTGGCCGCAGCAGGAAATCGTGTTGGTGCGATTCCGGTGGAAGATTTTCAAGAAACTTTGGGGATAAATTCTCGGGTTCAGCTGGCTGAAGCGGAAACACTCCTCCGCCGGCGAAAATTGGTTGAGTTGATGGAAAACGGTGTCACGGTGATGGATCCGGCGAGCACATTTGTCGATGCGGCTGTTTCTATCGGCCAGGACACCATTTTATATCCCTACACTTGGATCGAAGGGGCTACGACGATTGGCCGGGATTGCCGGATCGGTCCCAACACTCGAATTGCCGACAGCCAGATTGGCGATGCGGTAACACTGCATTTTTCCTACGCGCATGAGTGTAAGATCGGCGAGGGGGTCACAGTAGGGCCGTACGCTCATTTGCGTCCGGATACGGAACTGCTGGCCGGAGTCAAAGTGGGGAATTTTGTCGAGGTGAAAAATTCCCGGGTCGGCCAGGGCAGCAAACTGCCGCATCTCAGCTATATCGGTGATGCGGATATAGGATCCGGCGTCAATATTGGCTGCGGCACGATCACCGTCAACTATGACGGCAAGAAAAAACACCGTACGGTTATTGGCGACACCGCATTCGTCGGCTGCAACTCCAATCTGGTCGCGCCCGTCTCTGTAGGGGCAGGTGCGTATATCGCAGCCGGGTCGACGATTACCAAGGATGTTCCGGACGGGGCGCTCGGCGTAGGGCGGGCCCGACAATCTAATATTGCAGGATGGACAGAAAAGAAAAAATAGTCTGGGGGTTAAATGATGATTCTGGAAGATGAAAAAAAACTATTGATTTTTTCCGGCAATGCCAATCCTGCACTTGCCAGCGAAATTGCCGCCTATTTGGGAACGACGGTCGGCAATGCATTTGTAGGGCGGTTCAACAATGGTGAGATCCAGGTAATGCTGGAAGAAAGTGTGCGGGGGGCGCACGCCTTCCTGATTCAGCCGACCTGCAATCCGGTGAATGACAACCTCATGGAATTGTTGATCATGGCGGATGCCTGCCGAAGAGCTTCGGCCCGCAACATCACTGCGGTGCTGCCATATTATGGCTACGCCCGTCAGGACCGAAAAACCCGTGGTCGTGAACCGATCACTGCCAAACTGATTGCCAATCTGTTGATTACCTCCGGAATCACCCGGGTGGTCACGATGGATTTGCATGCCGGCCAGATCCAGGGTTTCTTTGATATTCCGGTGGACCATCTGCCAGGCGTGCCGATTCTGGCGGAGTATTTTGCTGCGAAACAACTGGAAGATTTGGTGGTGGTTTCACCGGATCTCGGCGGTGTGACCCGTGCCCGTCAACTTGCGGACCGATTGCACGCTGACATTGCAATTCTCGACAAACGGCGGCCGATGCCTGGTGTGGCCGAAATCATGAATCTGATCGGTTGCGTCGAAGGCCGCAATGCTCTGATTATCGACGATATTGTCGATACGGCCGGGTCGTTGGTCGAGGGCGCAAAGGCGCTGCAACGTCACGGCGCCAAAGAAGTATATGCCTGCTGTACCCACCCGGTATTGTCGGCTCCTGCCTGTGAACGCCTTACCAACTCTGTGATCAAGGAAATCGTGGTGACCAACACGATTCCAATTCCGCCGGAAAAGTGTTTCGAAAAGTTGAAAGTTCTTTCGGTGGCTCCGCTACTTGGCGAAGCAATCATCCGGATTTATGACGACCTGTCGGTCAGCCGTCTGTTTGACACCTGATACGGAGGCGAACTGCGTTGAAAAT
>CAYLSL010000114.1:0-5902 GCA_964386615.1 uncultured Veillonellaceae bacterium | reverse complement strand
CAATGGGTCTCATCTGGAGAACAGGCGCTGGAAGTGTTGGCCGACAAGCGCTTTGATGTGGTCATTACTGACATGTTGATGCCCGGCATGAACGGACTGGAATTTCTGCGTAAATTCCGTGAACAGCATGGGTTCGACACGCCGGTGGTAATGATTACCGGTTACGGCAGTGTGAATGAAGCCGTAGAGGCGATGAAAGCCGGTGCATTCGGTTATTTTTTGAAACCGGTGAATCAGGATGAGATTTGCCTGACTCTGGAAAAAGCAATGGAAATGGGCCGGCTGAAAACTGAAAATCTGCTGTTGAGGCAAGAACTTAAAGACTGCAAAGGAGATCTATTTGTTGGAACCAGCCCGCGCATCCGCCATTTGTTCGAAGAAGCGGCGGCATTGGCCCAAAGCGATGTCAACGTCCTGATCACCGGCGAAAGCGGTTCCGGCAAGGAGGTATTGGCACGCTTTATTCATGACCATAGTCCACGAGCCAATCGACCATTTTTGGCGATTAACTGTCAGGCTTATGCGCTTTCATTAATCGAAAGCGAACTGTTCGGTTATTGCGGCGGTTCCTTTACCGGGGCTAAGGCCAAAGGCAAGACTGGAAAGATTGAAAGTGCAGCTGGCGGGACTTTGTTTCTCGATGAGATTGGAGATTTGGATTTGGCGATTCAGGTGAAACTGCTGCGAGTGCTCGAAACCAGGATGATCGAACCGATCGGTGGATCGGCGGCGGTGCCGGTTGATTTTCGCTTGATTTGCGCCACCAATCAGGATTTATCGGAACGGATCAAAACTAAATTGTTCCGCGACGACCTATATTATCGGATCAATACCGTACGTTTAGATGTGCCGCCGCTGCGCGAGCGGGCTGAGGATATCCCGGCATTGGCGGCGCATTTCCTGCAGCGATTTAGTGCGGAGCAAAAAAAAGGACTGCTACGCCTGAGCAAGGCAGCGGAGAAAAGGCTGTTGAACCATAACTGGCCAGGAAACATCCGTGAACTAAAAAACGCTGTAGAGGCGGCTGTTGCTTTAACAAAAGCCGATATTATTGATGTGGGCACATTGCGGATTGATGGCGCGCCCAATCAGTATATTCCAGGCAGTCAGAGTTTTGCCGAAGCCAGAGCAGAGTTTGAACGGAGTTTTTTTCAGTCGCACTATGAGGCCTGTGACGGACATATTACTGAGATGGCGCGGCGGACCAGAGTCGACCGCAAGCAGCTCTATAAAAAACTATACGAATATGGATTGCTGGAAAAATAATCATTCTTCTTTCAGCTTTTTTTCAGGCAAATTCGCTACACTGAGAACAAGCAAACAAAGAAAGGGTGATCTTCATGTCAAAGAAAACAGACATCATCGTGGTTGGCGTATTGAGTGCAGCGTTGTTTACCGGTTTCACCGCTTACAGTTACTCTGCCGACAAAGCGAAAGCCAAGGCACAGGCGAAAACACAAGTTGCCGTTGCCGCAGTGTCTCCCGATACGTCGGTGCAATCGAATAATTCGGCCGCCTCGGTCACTTCCGGTTCACAAAAAGTTCAGGCGCCGGCGGATACTCAGCCGGATACAACTCAGCCAACACCTGATGCGACAGTGACCAAAAAGAAGACAACCAAATCCAAGGCCTCCTGATCATGGAAGATCCAATTGCATTCCGGGCGATGAATACTGATTTTCTAATTGCCGGAGTGCCGGCGAGAGCGGCGCGAGAGGTAAAGGCAATGGTGGAATGTGCCGAAACCACCTTCAGCCGCTTTTCGCCAACCAGTGAAATCAGCCGCCTGAATCAAACCAACCAAACCTGGACTCAAGTCAGTGCGCTAACTTACGACCTGCTCGCTGACGCTGCGGAGGCCTATTACTCAACGAGCGGCCTGTTTAATCCGTTTCTGGCGGAAAAAATGCGAAGCATTGGCTATGACCAAAGTTTTGAAGCGCTGAAGCCAGTAAAAGATAAATGTGAAATCACGACTTGCACAGTTTCTAATGAATATCTGTTTGCGGATCCTCTGCAGCTACCCAAAATGCTGGAATTCGATTTTGCAACGCAAAGCATTAAGCTGGCAGCAGGGGCGGCCATCGATGCCGGAGGAATTGCCAAAGGCTGGATTGCCCAGCGTGCTGCCAACCAATTGATCACCAGCGGCATCAAACAGGGTTTGATCGATGCCGGCGGCGATGTAGTGCTGTGGGGCAGTGAGCCGACGCAGGGAAGCTGGGGTATTGGAATCGGCCATCCTCTGGCCGGAGATCAGGATATTGCCGATCTATGGTTGGAGGGATTAACCGCCGTCGCGACCAGCAGCATCGTCAAACGACGCTGGCAGCGCGCAGGCGAACTCCCGGCTCACCACATCCTCGATCCGCACACGGGGATTCCGGCTTGCTCCGATATACTCCAGGCCACAGTTGTCGGCCGCGATTTGGCAGTGGCGGAACAATACACAAAAGGCCTGATCATAATGGGCTCGGCAGCAGGGAGCCGCTGGCTTGCCCAGCGTCGTCCGGACCTTGCCTATATCTTGGTCCGCAATGACGGCGCAATTTTATACAGCGATAATCTCAATGAATATACAAAAGATTGGCGGGTGGATGATCATGTCGAACTGGCTTGCGATATTCACTGATGTATTTTCAACCTGGCACATTGCCAGAGGGACCGGCCTGACCGCTTACGTCCTGTTGTTTTTGATTACTGGCGGCGGGTTGGCCTTGAGCCTGCAACTGGTTCCGCTCAAAATTCGGGCCGGATTTCTCGGACTCCACAGGACTACCTCGATTGCCGCAGCAATTATGTTGTTGCTGCATGGCAGCATCCTGATTTTTGACCGGCACGTGTCGTTTTCACTGGCTGATGTATGGGTGCCTTTCTGGGTTTCGCATAAAACGCTGGAGATGGCTACCGGCATTATCGCCTTCTATACGATCATTGCCCTTGTTTTTACTTCCCTGCGTTCGGTCATGAAAGCAATCAGCTTTGAGAACTGGCGGTTTACACATTATCTGGCGTTTCCTTGCTACATCCTGGCGCTCTATCATGGCATAATGCTGGGCACGGACAGCAGCACAACGGCGATTCGTATTCTTTATCAGTCTACGGCCAGTATCATCCTTGCCATGACGTTGCTGCGTATCAGCAAATCGGTGGGAAAGCGGGTGGCGGCCAGTGCAAATCCTACTCGCTGAAGATGATGTCAAACTGGGCCGTCTGATCAAGCACATGCTGGAAACCGAGCAACACCAAGTGGAATGGGTTGTCCGGGGTGATGAAGCGGTTGCACGGGCCACGGATGCGGTATTTGATATAATCCTGATGGACTGGATGATGCCGGGATTGTCGGGGCTTGAGGCCTGCCGTCAATTGCGTGAACAGGGCTATCGTAAACCGGTGCTGATGCTGACTGCCAGAGATGCGGTGGAAGATAAAGTGCGGGGCTTGGACGGCGGTGCAGACGATTATTTGATCAAACCGTTTGAATTCAGCGAGTTGTTTGCCCGCTTGCGGGCGTTGGGGCGTCGCGGTGAAGCTCCCCTGCAGGAAGAAATCGTAACTGTGGGAGACTGGCAGTTAAACCGCACCCTTCGCACCGTGAGCCGCGGCAATAGCGAGGCTCAACTCAGCGCCCGCGAATACCAGTTGCTGGACGTGCTGATCCAAAACCGGGGCCTGGTGGTGCCGCGCGAAATATTGCTTGACCGGGTGTGGGGTCTGGGCAGTGAAGTCTCGGACAATAATCTCGAAGCCTATATCCGATTGCTGCGCAAGAAAATCGACGATCCAGCACATGAAACCTTGATTCAAACAGTGCGGGGCATCGGCTATAAAGTGGGGGAGTAACATGTTTGGTCGTATCCGCCAGCGCCTGACCTTGCTGTACACTATATTGACAGCGATTGCTTTAGCTAGCTTTGCGCTGTTTTTTTACTTTGGGCTGACATCTCTGTTGATGCGTGAGCAAGAACGTGAAGTGGCGAATTATGCCGCGGCGGTTTCACGCAGCGGCGGTGAAATTATTCGCAAGAGCGAACGTAAACGCCCGGACGGGGATAGCGAAAAAAAACTGAAACCACTGGGTGGTGAAGCAGCCTACGGTTATTTTCTTCTGTCGCGTGACGGCAGTGTGGTGGTGGAAAGAAACACGTTTCCGGCAGCAAGGCCGGATTGTCTGAAATTGGCTGAATCTGTACAGACCGAGTCGCGGGGGATTCTCAGTGTGGCTGCGACAGAAGGCCGCTCACGTCTATTGTGGATCAAATCACCGGTTTATGATGAAGGTCGGCTTATGGGGAGTTTATTTGTCGCCAAAGAACTCGATACGCATGATCATTTTGTCAAACGTCTGGCGCAAACCTTGGGAACGGCAGCATTTTTCCTACTTCTGCTGTCCGGTGGTATCGGTTATTTCGCTGCTGGAAGGGCTTTAGTCCCGATTCGGCGTTCTTTTGACGCGCAGCGCCGGTTTGTCGCCGACGCATCGCATGAACTGCGTACACCGCTCAGTGTGATTCAGGCATCTCTGGATGTAGTGGAAAAAGAGGAAACAGGCAGAATGTCAACGTTATCGCAGCAGATTATCGCTGACCTCAAGCAGGAAGTCCGGCGGATGGGGCGACTGACCGGCGATTTGTTGACACTGGCGCGTTCCGATGCCGAAGAGATTGAGCTGCGGCGGGAAACTATTGATTTGCAGGAGTTGTTGCGACGGGCGAAGCGAACGCTGCAGGCCCAGGCAGACGACAATCAAGTCTCTATTGAATTGGCGTCGGGGGATAGCATACCTGTATGGGTTGACCCGGATCGGTTTTTTCAATTGATTTTGCTGCTGCTAGATAATGCCGTGAAATATACGCCGCCAGGCGGCACCGTCTATTTGGCCGCAGCCCGGCTCACTGGCGAGAACGGCAAAGTGCTGATGACGGTCACTGATAGCGGACCAGGGGTGCCAACCGGGGAACGGGTAAAAATTTTTGAACGGTTTTATCGCCTCGATTCGGCTCGGTCGCGGGAAGCTGGCGGTGCAGGGCTCGGCCTTGCCATCGCCAGAGAAATCGCTCAGGCGCACGGGGGAACGATTGAAGTAGTGGACGCGCCAACGGGCGGTAGTGTTTTTAAAGTGGTGTTGCCATAATTTGTGCTTGTTTTGTTACAGTTTATTTACAAACTAGACACACTTTTTTGCCGGAAACCAGTTAGAATAACTGCCATAGGAGCTTCTCCAATTTTAGTATGAGGGGGAACTGGGCGTGAAAAAACTGCGGCTGCTTGTTCAAGTGGGGTTTGTATTATTTTCGGCCTATCTGGGATTGCGGCACCAGGTCGTGGGCGGTGGGCCCGGCGGCGCCGGGCCAATTGACGCATTTTGTCCTTATGGTGCATTTGAAGCGTTGCCGATTTTGTTGATTGAGGGCACGTTCATCAGTAAAACGGCGGTGTCCAATCTTTGGATTTTGGCAGCGCTGATTGCAGGGCTGTTGATCGTCGGCCCGGTTTTTTGCGGCTGGATCTGTCCGCTTGGCAGCCTGGGGGAGTGGCTGTATGGTTTGCGTAGACGCATTTCTGGCTTAAAACTGGAACCGGGCAAAGCATTGGCACGCCAGTTAACCTGGGGTAGAGCCGTCATGTTTGTTCTGGTTCTGTTCATGTCCTGGCGAACGAAGTCAATCTGGTTTGAAAATATCGATCCGTACAAGGCCATCTTTCATATGAATGTGGAGAGTGTTGCAGCTCTCAGCCTTATTCTCGGCTTTGTCGCCATATCTTTGCTGGTGGAACGGGCTTGGTGCCGTTGGCTCTGCCCGCTGGGCATTTTCAACGGTCTTGTGGGTAAACTTTCAATATTTAAGATTCGTCGCAACGAAACAAGCTGTATTCATTGTCAGGCTTGTAGCCGCGCCTG
>CAYLSL010000113.1:3826-5951 GCA_964386615.1 uncultured Veillonellaceae bacterium | reverse complement strand
TATTTTTACTGATTACATTAGCAATCAGTTACACACCCTTCTCGCCAAACCTGTTTCACAGTCCACTCCTTATCAATGCGTACAAATGTCGCCTCTTTCCCTTCCGCCAGACTGCCGATTCGATTTTCAAGCCCCAACACACGCGCCGGATTCGTTGTTGCCATTCGAACCGCTTCACATAATGGCCTTCCCAATACATCCGTCATTAACCGAACACCGGCAAGCAGTGGTGCGGCACTGCCAGCAATGGTCCCGTCTGGCAGGGTCATTTTTCCTTTGCTCAAGCGTGCCGTTTGTCCGCCCAATTCATAGTCTCCATCCGGCAAGCCAACTGCCCGGGTGCCATCGGATATTAACACAATGCCATCGGGTCCCTTAAGACGAATTGCCAGTTCCAGTACCGCCGGATGAATATGCACTCCATCAGCAATCAATTCGATCATGACCCGGGAGTCGAGCAACGCTGCAGTCAACAGACCTGGCAAGCGGTGATGGATGCCCGGCATCGCGTTGAAAGCATGAGTCACATAGCGTGCTCCTTGTTCAATCGCCAACTGCATCTGTTCATAAGATGCACCGGAGTGTCCAACGGAAAGTAAAATCCCCATTTTCGCCGCCAAATCAAAATATGCAGCTGCTTCCGGCAGTTCAGGCGCTAACGTAATCATTTTAACCCACTGCGTGACCGGACCGGGTTCACATTTTTTTGATTCCAGTTTTTGCGCGCCTCGGTAGCGGTCAGAAATACACGGCCCTTCCAAATGGAACCCCAAAAATTCGGCTCCATACCTCAATCTGCTTGCCTGTTTTGCTCCAGCCAAAACCTGTGCGATTTTCTCAGGTACCGCGGTCATCGTTGTGGCCAAAAAAGCAGTGGTTCCCTGATGCAATAATAAGGTGGCCATTTTCGTCAACGCCTGCGGATCATCATCCATGACATCGACTCCGCCACAACCGTGAACGTGCAGGTCAATCAGACCAGGTAATATTATATCCCCTTCAACATCATGGGATTCTATTTTACGACACTTTGCGTCATTATATTTTTCTTGGATATTTCCGCTTTGCTGGATAGCAGTAATAATTCCATCCGAAAACTGAATGCTGGCGTTTTCCAGTATAGTGTGCGGCAAAACCAGCCGGGCGTTAGTAATGGCTGATGCGTGTTCGGCAGTATTATTCATCATGTCCGCAATCGCCTTTCTTGGGTTTTCGGGTTCGTTCGGTATAGGTTAAGGCCTGGCGTACTGATCCGCGAGCTTGTTCGATCAGCTGCATGGCCCGGCCTGCGTTCACTTGTCCCAACAGCATCACGATCGCGATTTTGGCAGAACCGGCCGCCAAAGCCAGCGCATCAGCAGTTTCTTGTTCCGTAGCGCCGGTCACTTCACGAACCATGCGGTGGACTCGCGCCGTCAATTTGGCATTAGTCGCCCGCACGTCAACCATCAGATTGCCATAGGTTTTCCCCAGCTTGATCATTGTTGCGGTAGACAGCATGTTAAGAACCATTTTCTGGGCAGTGCCCGCTTTCATCCGGGTTGATCCGGCAATCACTTCCGGTCCGACCACTACTGCGATTGTCAGTTGCGCAGTAGTGGCCACTTCCGAGTCAGGTACGCATACAATTGCCATTGTATGGCAGCCCAATCGGTTCGCATAGGCAAGCCCGCCGATCACGTAAGGCGTCCGACCGCTGGCAGCCAGCCCCACAACCACATCATTTACGCCGAGTCCACGTTGACGCAGGTCGGTCTCGGCTTGCGTCAGACTGTCTTCAGCGCCTTCCACTGCATGAAACATTGCTTTTTCGCCACCGGCAATGATTGCCTGTACCAATTCCGGCTGCGTACTGAAAGTTGGCGGACACTCGGCAGCATCCAGTACTCCCAGCCGGCCACTTGTGCCGGCACCAATGTAAAACAGCCGTCCGCCCTTTTGCATTGCGGCAACGATCAAATCGACCGCCTGGGCAATTTGGGGCAGAACGGTTCGAACTGCCGTCGCCACAGTTTCATCTTCGCGATGAATCGCCGTCACGATTTCCGCTGTTGTCTGCATATCGATGTTTTTTGTTCCCTGGTTGGCTTGTTCAGTCAACAGACGGTCAAATATCACGAAACAG
>CAYLSL010000113.1:0-3726 GCA_964386615.1 uncultured Veillonellaceae bacterium | reverse complement strand
TTTTGTTCCCTGGTTGGCTTGTTCAGTCAACAGACGGTCAAATATCACGAAACAGGCACCTCCAGTAGTTTAAAGCTTCTTCCCGGGTGCACACATTCCAGCAGGCAAAGGTCTTCACTCACAATCCTTCCTATCACATTCACCCGCCTGTCAGCCGGCAGATCATGCAACACAATCTGCAGTTCGCCCATATATCGGCCATAATTGCTGTTGTCAATAGTCACATCGCCACGTCGTCTTATTTGCGCTTCCATTGGATGTATTTGGCTGCGGCAAGATGAGCGTGACTCTTGGGAACGCACTACCATTGCCGCTGCATCGGACCGATTTGTATGCAAACCATTCCAAATCCAGGCCATTTCAGTTCTGTTTTCACCATGGAAATTCATCCGCAAAGACAACGGTTCATTATTGTGCCGTGGCAACTGTGCAACGGCCAAAAGATCGGCTTCAGGTACCAACGGGTCGCCCCAGAGGATTGTATCGACAACTCCCGAGGCCCATAGTTGTCGCGCAGCACTAACAGAACTTATGTTCCGGTGGCTTTCCAGTGTCGACAGCCCGGCGTAAATCGGTCCTCTAGGAAAAGTTAGACCGGGAATAAATGCAGCAACAGTAATATTTTCCGCGGCAAACACATTGGAACGTTGGAGAAATATTTCATAAGAAAGGCCTGTCTCCGGTCTGGGATAATAATTGTGACAGGCGCTTAGACGACTTCTATCTAAGTCGGTACAGAACATTTGTTTCAAATCGTTTTCTGTTATCGTACTGGCATTGACTTCAATACCGAGTCCGGTTGATCGCGCCAATTCGCATATCTGGTCCGAACCGATCCCGTAATCGATTCTCAGTGTATCAATCCCAATCTCAGCAAGTTGCGCAGCAGAAATACCAAACTGTTGCCATGTATGCGGCGAAATGTCGGCAGTAACCACAAACCCCAGCTTTTGGGCATATTGCAACAGGATGCGCGCCTCTCGCACCAATACGGCAGCGTCGCTTTCCGGAATATGTAATGATGTAAACAATTTGGTATAACCAATCTCGTGAGCCTGTTTTAAATAGCAGCTATTTTGTTCCAAGCTCTGATTCATGCCGAAAAAAGCTGAAATTCCCAGTGTACCCATTTAGACCTCCTCCTGTAGCAGAGACTCTTCTGGCGGATCATCAAACCCGACCAGCCAGGTAAGCAGAAATCCAGCGACATAAGCAATGAATAAGCCGATCAGATACAGTTGAATTTGGTCGCCGCGAATCAAAAAAGCAAGCGGCAGGCCGGACACGCCCATCGCGATCGACTGTACCTGCATCGCCGCCTGGAATCCACCACCGGCGGCAGCTCCCAGACAGGCAGTGATAAATGGTTTGCCTAGCGGCAGGGTCACGCCAAAAATCAACGGTTCACCAATTCCCAAAACCCCAACCGGCAATGCGCCTTTGATGATACCGCGCAATCGATTATTGCGGGTTTTTAGCAGCACTGCAACTGCAGCCCCAACCTGTCCTGCGCCCGACATCGCGAGTACCGGCAGCAGCGGATTGGCTCGCAGCGTGTTTAAAAACTCCATGTGCACCGGAGTTAACCCCTGATGCAGACCAGTTATCACCAATGGTAAAAAACACCCGGCTAAAACCGCACCAGCAATGCTTCCACCCATCGACAAAGCCGAACGAAACAGGTCTACAACACCATCTGACAAGACCCCGCTGATCGGCTGCAACACTGTGTAGGTGAGCAAGCCGCCAACCAACAATGTGATCGTCGGTGTGACAATAATATCTATGGATTGCGGTACATGACGCCGAATTCGCTGTTCGAGCCAGGCCATAAACCCAGCAACGATCAAAACGCCAAAAATACCTCCCCGACCCGGCAAGAGTGCCAACCCGTCAAACTGTATTGCAGCGATAGCCGGGTTGATCAATAAAACGCCCGCCAGACCACCAATTGCTGGTGATCCGCCGAATTCCTTAGCAGTCTGAAACCCAACAAATATCGGCAAATAGGTAAATAAGCCCCAACCGACAACATTCAAAATCTGAATGATGACATGCTGCGGATCCATGCCGAGTCGAACTGCAATATTTGTTACTCCGGCAACCATGCCGGAGGCAACGATGGCCGGAATCAGCGGGACAAATACCGCTGACAACCGGGACAAAAATTGTTTCAGCGGTGTCTTGTAGCGTTTCCCCATCCGCTCTTTATTTTCTTTTGCCTGGCCAATTTCAGCGTTTCGCGTTGATCCCATCATCAATTGCTCGACTGCAGCAGCAACCAACTGTACTTTCCCTGGCCCCAGCACAATTTGCAGCTGGTCGCCGGCATGAATAACACCAAGCACACCCGCTGTCGTTTTCAAGGCTTGAATATCAGCTTTATCCGCATCGGCCAATTTTAAGCGCAGTCGTGTCATGCAGGATGAACTTTGTAAAACATTAGGGCGGCCACCGACCGCCCCGACAATCTTTTCTGCCAGTTCCCGGCTCAAGATTTGCTGTTCACCACCCGTTCCATCAATTCCTGATTATTTTCCGTCAAATGTCAGGATGATTTTGCAAACGTCTTCCGGATGATTGGAAAACAGGTCCATCCCCTTGGCAACTTCGGTATACGGCAATACGTGTGAAACCAGTCCGGTAGCATCCACCTTTTTGTTAGCAAACCAGCTGATGACTTCTGGAAACTTCTTGTTATTCAATCGGGAACCTTTGATATCCAGTTCACGTTTCATCACATCAGCCGGAGCAATCTTGGCAGGCTCCACCGGGAATCCCAGCACTACGACCCGACCGGCCGGTGACATCAACTTGGCTATAATCTGTTCCAGGATAGGAATCACGCCGGTCGCTTCCATCGCAACGTTGATTCCTTCCCCATTGGTAAACGCCATGACTGCCTGTTCCAGATCGTCGCGCTTAGTGTTAACGATCGCATCGGCCCCCATTGCCCTGGCCTTTTCCAACCGCGAATCAACGACGTCCATAATGATAACTCTGGCGCCAATACTCTTGCAGGCCTGCAAAATAACCAAACCAATCGGACCTGCGCCGCATACCAGCACCGAGTCCTGCGCCACTACATTGCCTCTGTCGACTGCTTCCGCTGCAATTGCATACGGTTCCAATGTCGCCGCTATTTCCCATGACAAATCCTGCGGGATCAAATAAAGGTGATCAGCCGGCAATTTGACATACTCGCTGAAGATCCCGTCAATATGCACGCCCAATACCTTGACACTGCCGCAGACATTCGATCGGCCGATGCGGCAGGCATAACACTTGCCGCAAGAAAAAACATTATCGATCGCAACATGATCGCCCACTTTTACATTCGCCACCCCGGCGCCAATCTGTGTAACCTCACCGGCAGCCTCGTGTCCCAGGATACGCGGATAAGTGGCAAACGGATTTTTGCCGTGAAAAATATGAACATCCGAACCGCAAATTCCTGCGGCCTTAATCCGGACAATGACCTCTCCGGCTGCAGGCGCTTCCGGCATCGGCTTCTCAGCAATGACCAGTTCGCCCGGCTTATTGACTTGAATTACTTTCATAACTGTTGCCTCCAATGTTATAGTATCAGAGATTTTTGCTCATATGTTGCGTTTATATCTGATCGAGATATTGCGCAGCGTTACATTGCTATTTTCTCCTGAAACTGCAGATTTTCCTGCAATAACCCCCCAAAAACGCAGAGCGTCTTGGGGGGTATTCATACAA
>CAYLSL010000112.1:0-6084 GCA_964386615.1 uncultured Veillonellaceae bacterium | reverse complement strand
CTCTCGCTGTACATCCCGAGAGGTCTCGATGGGGTCATAGGTGTCACAACCTTTCAAAACAATTCTATATTTCGACAATAAAAATTGGGGTTCGACACTTTTACATCATTCTCCTGCACATACACACGCATTCAACAAAAATTTAAAGAGACCGGAAAACCGGTCTCTTTAAATAACTCACAATAGTATTGGATCAAATTATGGATTAACTTTGGTTTTAAAGGTTTGCTTGCCATCCTTCATTTCGATGACAACGGCGCTCTTCACCGGATTGTGGTTGGCATCGATGGTGAGAATTCCCGTGCTGACCTTAAGGTCTTTGGTTGCAGCCAATGCTTCGGCGATTTTGGCGCCTTCAGCACTGCCAGCCCGCTTGATCGCATCGGCAATCATCAGACCGGAATCATAACCGAGCGCAGCCAGTGCACTGGGTTCCTGATTGTATTCTTTTTTGTAGGCAGCAACAAATTTCACTACTGCCGGATCGGTATCCTGCGAGGAGTAGTGGTTGCTGAAGAAAGTATTATCGAGCGATTTGGCGCCGGCAATTTCCACGACCTTGGGATCATCCCATCCGTCGGTGCCGAGCAGCGGAACGGTAATTCCCAACTCACGGGCCTGTTTCACGATTTTGCCGACTTCTTCATAATAGGCAGGAATGAAGATGACTTCCGGATTGAGTGCCTTAATCTTGGTCAGGGTCGCTTTGAAGTCCTGGTCTTTCTGCAGGAAGGCTTCAGTGGACAACACTTTGCCGCCATTCTTCACGAACGCTTCTTCAAACGACTGTTTCAGGCCTTTGGAATAGTCGGAGCTTTGGTCTACATAAATGACCGCAGTTTTTGCCTTCACGGTATTGGAAGCGAAGTTGGCCATCACTTTACCCTGGAACGGGTCGATGAAGCAGCCACGGAAAGCGAACGGACGGACTTTGCCGCCATCTACGGTAATCTTTTCATTGGTGCCGGTAGCGGTAAGCACCGGAATCTTGTTGTCCTGGGCGACCTGCAATGTAGCCAACACGTTGGAACTGGCAACAGGTCCGAGCACCGCAACGACTTTGTCCTGGGTAATCAGTTTGGTCACGGCATTGGTCGCTTCGGCCGGTTCCGATTTATTATCGGCCAAAATCAATTTCAATTGCTTGCCATTGACGCCGCCTGCAGCATTGATCTCTTTGAAGGCTAGTTGAATCCCATTGACGGTTTGCTTGCCAAAGTTGGCAATGCCGCCGGTCATTTCAAAGTTACCGCCAATCTTGATTTCGTTTGATGCCGGAGCTGCCGGTTTGGCTTTGTCGCCACCGCCGCAGCCGGCGAGCAGCAAGCCAACGGACAATAGTACAACCAGGGCCACCATAAACTGTTTCTTCACTATTTTTCCCCCTTAATACTCGAGTGTATTCGGTATATATTGTACAACTTTCCTTGTTGTTGCGTCAATTTAACGGGAAAAATATTAGAATGTGTACTTACATGGACTTTCCCTACTATTCATGATATATTTTATTGTCTATGCTTTGCTTAAGATACCGTCCTCTATCATTGCAATGCAGCCAATAACTTACGAAAGATGGGATTCGAACAATGATCAGTACTCAGAACCTTACCCTGCAATACGGCAAACGCATCCTGTTCAAGGATGTCAATATCAAGTTTACACCCGGCAACTGCTACGGCCTGATCGGCGCCAACGGCACCGGCAAGTCGACTTTTTTAAAAGTCCTGTCCGGTGAAATTGAACCGTCTGCCGGCGAAGTGGTCATCACTCCCGGTGAGCGGCTGGCTGTGCTCAAACAGAACCATTATGAGTTCGATGAATTCGGCGTACTGGAAACTGTCATCATGGGCCATGCCAGACTGCATGCGATCATGCAGGAAAAAGAGCTGCTTTGCGCCAAACCTGATTTTTCCGATGCCGACGGCATGAAGCTGGCTGACCTGGAATGCGAGTTCGCCGAGCTGAACGGCTGGGATGCCGAAACCGAAGCCGCCCGTCTGCTTAAAGGCTTAGGGGTTGCTAACGATCTGCACGATTTGAAAATGAAAGACCTTGATGCGCTGGACAAAGTCAAGGTGCTGCTAGCCCATGCCCTGTTCGGTTCACCGGATATCCTGCTGCTGGACGAGCCGACCAACCATCTTGACGTCAACGCGATCAGCTGGCTGGAGGATTATCTGTACGACTTCCCCAATACCGTCATCGTCGTGTCGCATGATCGTCATTTCTTGAACCAAGTGTGCACGCACATCGCCGATATCGATTTCGAAGCGATCCAGCTCTATGTCGGCAATTATGATTTCTGGCTCGAGTCGAGCCAACTGGCACTGCAGATGGCTAAAGACGCGAACAAAAAGAAGGAAGAAAAAGCCAAGGAACTGATGGCTTTTATCCAGCGGTTCAGTGCCAACGCCTCCAAATCGAAGCAGGCGACCTCGCGGAAGAAACAGCTGGAAAAGCTGACCTTGGATGACATTCGCCCTTCCTCGCGCAAATATCCTTATGTCGCTTTTAAGCCGGACCGTGAAGCAGGCAACCAGCTGCTCTCGGTGGAAAACCTGACCGTCAGCGTCGAAGGACAGACCGTGCTGAACAACCTGTCCTTCATCGTCGCCAAAGGCGACAAGATCGCTTTCATCGGCCAGAATAACCAGGCAAAGACCGTCCTGTTCCAGACCCTGATGGGTGAACTGACGCCGGATAGCGGTGAGTTCAAGTGGGGCGTAACCACTTCGCAGTCTTATTTTCCAAAAGAAAACTCCGCCTTTTTTGACGGAGTGGAGTTGAATCTGGTTGACTGGCTGCGCCAATACTCGCGTGACCAGGACGAATCCTATATTCGTGGTTTCCTTGGTCGGATGTTGTTTTCCGGCGAAGAAACCCAGAAAGAAGCCCAGGTCATTTCCGGCGGCGAAAAAGTGCGCTGCATGTTATCACGTATGATGATGAGCGGCGCCAACGTGTTGCTGTTGGACGAACCGACCAATCACCTCGACCTTGAGTCGATCACCGCACTGAACAACGGTCTGATCCAGTTTGATGGCACGATTTTGTTCGCCTCGCACGACCACCAGTTCGTGCAGACGATTGCCAACCGCATCATCGAACTCACACCCGATGGACTGAATGACTATAAGATGAGCTACGACGAATACCTGGAGCAAGTTTCCAATAAAGATCGTTAAGCCAACTTTACTGTGCCAACGGAATCTTTCTGAACGCTTCGTCAAAAATGCGTTTCATCATCGATTCTGGCCCGGACGGGTCATAGCCGTTGCTAATCGACGGCGATTTTCGATTCCGTGCATCAGAATATTTCCAGACATCTTTGCCGGCCTTGGCATCATATAGACGAAGCGCCAATTCTGCGCAGTCAGAAATATAGTAGCCGGCCGGAACATATACGACACGAGTCCGCGGCACATCCATCCAGCCTTCCGACTCGGTACCGTCAGAATTTTTTCGTTTATAGGAAATGCGTTCGGTGTAGGACTCTGTTTTCATATACGATTCATGCCATTCGTAAAACCAACCATAATCCCGCACATCCAGATACATGGCCAAGTCAACATGTTTGCCCAGTTCTCGCTGCAACAATGCAGCAAAGCCTGGGGCCTGGGGATCGACGGGTTCCGTCACTGCAGGATCGGCTTTGATTTGTTTGATAACATAGTCCAGATTCACTATCCGGTGTCGGGATAATCCCTGTATTTTAGCTCGCAGCATATCCTGAATTTTATCTGCCGCATACGGGTAGCGGTTGAATTTGTTCCGCCCGCTGACATCATATCCCTCATAAGCAAACTTGGCATCTGTCACCAACACAAACTTGGGCGTACCAAAATTATAATCTGAATCACGCCATTCAGCCTGTGCAGCAAAAACCGGGCCACAGACCAGCATCGCCAAAATAATCCCCAGCAGCAAGACCTTCGCTGTTCTTTTCATATGGCATAGCCCCCCTGTCATTTTTGTATCGCAACAATAACAACCTATGGATATGTAAGAACCCGGCTTAGTGCCGGGTTCTTACATATCCATAGGAAAATTTACGGCAACAGATAAAAAATCTGCACAATATCGCCGGCTTGCAGACAATCAAACCCAAATACAATATTGCCATCTTCGATCAAATATGAAGGACGGTATTGCAATTTTCCCTTCACAAAAACTTGAAACAATGTTTCCGCAGGATATTCTGTTTTCACGGCAGTCATCCGGTCCGTTGCAATAAATGATTGTTCAACAATACGCATATTTACATCCCTCCAACAGAATTATTCGTCGCTATATGCTCCAAGTCCTTTTTACTCTAATCCTAGCGCGCGGGAAACAATAATTTTCAGGTCCTCCGCATTCAAACGACGCGGGCTGTTCGGCAGCAAGCGGAAGGTTACCGCATCTTTGACAATCGCGTCGAGGGCTTCGCCTGGTACCCCAACCTCAGCCAACGTAGCCGGAATTCCGACATCCTGTTTCAATTCTTCCACTGCTCCTACTGCATAGAAAGCTGCCTCCCGTGTTGTCAATCCCGCAACATCTTCCCCCATTGCAATCGCAATTTCGCGGAATTTGGGATAGTTCGCCATCAGACAGTACTCCATAACATACGGCAGGATAATGCCGTTGGCTTCACCATGGGAAATACCGAATTGTGCTCCAACCGGATGCGCAATGCCGTGCACGGCCCCCAGTCCGGCATTGGTGAAAGACACTCCGGCAATCAGGCTGGCCAGGGCCATGTTGCTGCGCGCTTCCAGATTTTCACCGTTGGCGCAGGCCTGCCGCAAATTTTCGGCGATCATGCGGATTGCGGTCAAGGCCATCCCGTCGCTGATCGGATTCGCTTTCAGCGCCACATAGGCTTCGATGGCATGTGTCAGTGCATCCATGCCGGTTGCCGCCGTAACCGACGGGGGCATGCTCACCTGAACCAACGGATCGATAACTGCATAGGCCGGCATTTGAAAGTCGTGACCGATGCCGATTTTTTCTTTGGTTGCCTTATCCGTGGTGACCGCCGAAGCCGTCACTTCACTGCCTGTACCGGCAGTAGTCGGAATGCAGATCAATGGCGCCCCGCGCTTGGCAAACGTTTTTTTTGCCCGCATATATTCGGCAATCGAACCACCATTGACACTTACCAACGACATCGATTTCGCCGCATCCATGGGGCTGCCTCCGCCGAAAGCAATCACCGCAGCTGCGCCAAATTCAAGCATTGCGGCCGCACCCCGGTCTACGGTTTCGATACTTGGATCAGCTTCCACATCGGAAAAAACTTGCGTCTTGATTTCTAATTGATCCATCGCAGCGAGCAGCTCTTGCAAGTGCACTGATTTTCGGGTTGACGTGCTTCCCGTCACTACAAATACTTTATCGAACCCTAGCTCTTTGCACAAACCGGGCACTTTCTTAGCTGCACCGACGCCAAACATCACCTTGGTTGGCATTCGAAACAAAAAATCGTTCATTTACCAGCCCTCCCAATCATCATCAGACTCTAAGTCTTCAATAATTTCTTCGGCCGCCGCAAAATTTCCTGCCAACTCAATCCATCATTAACAAACAAAAAGGCCCCGCTACACGAGGCCCTCTTAGCATCAATATCAGCTATCATAGAAAAGGAACCGGTTTAAACACTCACCTTAGCTGTCGCCGCACCCAGATCAAGACTGCTCATTTGAACTGTTGCACCAATGATATAGACGCCCAATACGGCATGTTTGCCCAGGACCTTACCTGCGACATCACTAATCCGACGTTTAAACGCTTCTTGGTTGCCAGCTGCCAGATCATTACTTTTCAGTTCACGCAGGGTTCGCAGCAGAGTATCTTGCAAAACCAGCATTTTGCGATCCGGGTTTTTCTGATCTTTGGGTGCCAACGAAGCATCCAGCTCTATTACCAACTGCAGACGCACAGTTTTCCCATCCGCCAATGTCGTTGTAAGATATTTGCTTTTATCATTATCGGTCAAACTGTACATGTAGCCGGCTTCACGCGTCGCAGGCGCCGCAGCGGCCATCGCTGCATTTTGTTTGGCAACCGGAATTGCCACGGCTACGGAAATGGCAACCGTTG
>CAYLSL010000111.1:1894-6169 GCA_964386615.1 uncultured Veillonellaceae bacterium | reverse complement strand
GAAGGAAATGCGGGCCCGGCTTTTTTTATTCAGATCAGTTCTATATAGGGCAAATTCAGCGCTTACAGCTTGGCAGTGACCTTGTCGATAATCTTTTCTTTGGGCATGAAGCCAATCAAACGGTCCACTTCGCTGCCAGCCTTGAACAATAGCATCGTCGGTAAACCTTTGATTTCAAACTTTTGCGCAAACTCACGGTTTTCATCAACATTCACTTTCATCACATTGAGTTTGCCGTCCATTTCTACGGCCACTTCATCCAGCAGCGGCAATAATTTTTGGCAATGTCCGCACCAGTTGGCATAGAAATCAAGCAAAACCGGAGTTGTCGACTCGAGCACCATTTCTTTAAAACTGTCTTTGCTTACTGCTTCAACTTTTGCCATGTCTTACTCCTCCTTTATCGATGACCTGTTTTCCCGCTGAACCCAACAGTCTCTACAGGTAGGGATCTTGTTTGCGCAGCTCGACCAATATGCAGGCCCGATAGATTACATCCAGCTCAGCCTGATTCGCAGCAGCAACCACGTTATCAGCATTGGCGCCTGGTTGCAGCCAGACATGCTTGATCCCCAGGGCAGCACATTCTTTCACAATCGCTTCCCCAACCTTGGGCGGCACAACAAAATTGACCGCATCGGGTTTTACCGGCAAATCCGTAAGCGACGGGTAGCACTTTTCACCTTGAATGTTCGCCAAGCCAGGATTCACAGGGTAAACTTTGTAGCCGGCTTTTTTCAGCATCTTGAAAATCTTATAGCCAAACTTGTCCTCATTGTCGGTTGCACCGACTACCGCCCAGGTTTTCAGGTCCAACATTTTATGTATCTGATCAATCAAATCCATAATAAAAACCCCTATTCATTAGAATTTCTTATTTATATTGTAGGCCGGTAATCGTTCGGGGTCAAGCGATTCCCAATCATAGATATGATTCACATCATTCACCAGGCGGATGATATTATGCCGTTCTTCATATTCAACAATATTGACAGCCGTATTGTCCTGGCGGAAAGACCAAAGCGCATCCAGCGGAATTCCCAGCGCCGAACATAATATTGTCCGGATGGCTCCGCCATGAGTCACAACGGCAATGCATTCGCCGTCATGGCGCTCGCGCAGTTGTTTCAACCCCCGGTCAGTCCGGTCTTTAACGGCATGAAATGTCTCGCCGCCGGGAATATTGACCTGACTGGGATAGCGAAAAAACTTGTCGATCTCGGCAGACCAACCGGCGTAAATTTGATCGTACTTCAGGCCTTCCCATTCGCCAAACCCTACCTCACGAAATTCCGGCATTGTCACAACCGGCAGCGAATGATGCTCCGCCACTTTTTCGGCAGTGACAACCGCCCGGGAAAGATCGCTGCTATAGATGGCGGCGAAGGGCTCCCGCCGCAGACGTCGGGCCACCCGTTCCGCCTGCTGCAGTCCTTCGGCGGAAAGCGCGATATCACTGTGCCCCTGATACTTCAGTTCCTTATTCCACAAAGTTTGTCCATGCCGAATAAAAAAAATCGTTGTCATGCTTCTTCATCCTTACACATTATCTTTTTTAACAGTCCGATCAGCCGCTGATTTTCAGCGGGTTGCTTCACTGCCAACCGGATATAGCAATCCGACAGACCGGGAAAACTGGCGCAATTACGAATCAGAACTTGTTCCTGCCACAACTGTTGTTGCAGCGACTCCGCATTCCAACCGGTTGCGCCAAGATCAGCCAGAACAAAATTTACCGAAGGTGAAAATACCTTAATACCCGGGATTGTTTCCAATTGTAACTGCATTGCCGCTTTTTCCTGTTCCACCAGTTGAACGGTTTCCCATCGGTATGTCTGGTCCTGCAGTCCGGCCACGCCGGCTGCCTGTGCCATCACATTGACATTCCAGGGATCGCGCATTTTTTCCAGCTTTTGCACAAGTGCCGGCTGCCCTAAAAGGAATCCCAGCCGCAAGCCCGGCACCGCCAAAAACTTGGTCAGCGAGTGCAATACCGTAATACCACTAAATCGCCCGACAAGGTTCCGGCAACTTTCGGCCCGTTCAGTCGGCCGAAAATCAATGAAGGATTCATCAACAACTATATGAGCGCCAATCGCGGTCGCCTGTGCAATCAATGGTTCCAGTTGTTCACTGGTCATGATGACGCCGGTCGGATTATTGGGATTGCAGAAAAACAGCAGATCACCAGGCTGCAAGCCCGCACAAATCGCCGCAATGTCCGGTACAAAGTTTGCTTCGGCAGATAATGGGATTCGGCTGACCGGTAACCCGGCTGCCCGTGTCGCTGCCTCGTATTCACCAAAGCTGGGCGCCGGCAGCAAAACCCGCCTGGGCGACAGTGCCCGGCAAAGCAGATAAATTAATTCTACCGCACCATTGCCTGTTTCGATACAATCGCCGGAAACCTGATAAGTATCGGCAATCGCTGTTTTCAACGCCACCGCATCCGGATCGGGGTAGCAGACAACCGAATCCAGAGTCGCCAATAAAGCCGCACGGACCCGCGGCGATAAACCCAACGGATTGATATTGGCGCTGAAATCGAGGAAATCAGTCGTTGCCAGTCCGCTATTGCGGGCAGCTGCGTAAACATTTCCGCCATGGTAGCGAATCAAATCATCCGGCATGTCTGGGGTCCTCCACAACCAAAAGTCCGCCGCCGGTCAGCCGTGCCTGGCCAAAATGCTGAATTTCCGGATACTGACGGCAGATTTCCGCCACACAGTTTTCCATTCCCGCAGCGGCATCGGCGGCAAACAGCACGCCGATCACCGTGCCGCTATGGGCAGCATTTACACCGACCGCACCAAACGAACGCGATAAATCTATTATACCTTCCAGCGATGGTTTGAACAAAATTGGCTGATTAGCCAACGCACTCAGTGTAGCGCCCTCGCCGATCAGTGAACAGTCGCCGCTGCGGATCCCTTCTTCGACCATCTGCAATGCATCCAACACCTGCGCTTCTTTGGCCAGATTCAGGCTAGCCAGATCACTGCGCAGATTAAAATTTATCGTATCTACTTCTCCGCCGACATCAAAAATCGCCATCGTGATCGCTGGTGGGTCCCCCAGGCAGCGGCGTACTTTCCCGGTTACATGGTCAATCAGCGTGATGCCGGGCAAAAAAATTCCATCGGTTGGCTCGATAGACAGCGCAATATCACAAATTTTATCCGGTTCGATCTGACGGCCCGACGCCAGGGCAGTCGCCAAACAGGCAGCGCTGATATCGGCGCTGCTTGAAGCCATCCCTTTACCCAACGGCAATTCCGATTCGACCCGGACACCGACTTGTTGCCAGGGCAACTCCAGATACTCCAGCGTCCGACGGACTGCTTCCAACGTCTTATCACCAATTCGCCAGGGTGTTTCACATTCGGCCGATAAATCCACCGACACCTGTGAGTACAACGTAACCGGACAGGTCACCAGAAAATTCATCCCTGCTACAGTACCCTGTACCAATTCACCGCAGGAACCGGGGCAACGGACAGTGGCTCTCACGTGTTCACCTCAATCATCTTACATAAGCCGACAGGACAAAAATCAGCAGCACCACAACCTCAGTCAATTCGGTAGCCGCACCGTACATATCGCCAGTCAGGCCGCCCAGTTTTCCTGTCAGCCAGCCGCCAAACAGCAGCGAAAACAGCGATGCGGCAACCACTGCTGCCAAAGCGCTGCCAGCAACCATTGGACCAAAAATCTTTAGGAATGCAGCTAGCACTATCCCCACCGTTACAATGGCAATCAACAGCGACCTACGGCCTGCGTAGAGGGAAAAGGCCTTGCCCATTCCTTCGGCCCGCGCGTAAGGAAACCGCAGAATTGCCAATACCATGCCGAACCGGCCGAAGCACATCATGGCGATTAATGCCGGCGCGAGCAGTGAATCGGGCATATCATGGATCAGCGACCATTTCCAGAGCACCAGCAGGATCATTGCAACGACGCCAAAAGCGCCGACCCGGCTATCCTTCATGATTTCCAGCATTCGCTCCGGCGAACGGCCGGACAGCGCCCCGTCCGCTGTATCCATCAAGCCATCGCAATGCAAGCCGCCGGTGATAAAAATCCACAGGGAAACAATCAGCGTGCTGCGGATGGTTGCTGGCAGCCAGCCGCCAGTTGCCACCACGACCAGAGCGAGTATGCTTCCGGCGATCACGCCGACCAACGGAAAAAAAGCCACACTGCGGCCAAACGACTGTTCATCACAGGCAGGCTCGCGCACCAGGCGAATCCGGGTCAAAAATTGCAAGGCGGTAA
>CAYLSL010000111.1:0-1794 GCA_964386615.1 uncultured Veillonellaceae bacterium | reverse complement strand
CCGGCGGCTTGATGGCCCAAAATCGCGGCGGCGATAATCACCAGTACTCCAGTGATTCGAGCAGGGATATAATTGCATACATCATCGATCCGGGCAGCAACCATGCCAAAATCGCCATAGCGTTCATTGCGATAGGCGATCATCGAATCCATCGTATTGACAGCCCGATAAAGAAATGCCAGCGGCACGCCGCCCAGCCAGGCAAAAAACAGTGGCGACACAATTCCGTCGACAATATTTTCGGCCATGGTTTCCACTGTGGCCCGGGTGATTTCCCGTTCACCCAGATTGTGGGTATCGCGACCGACAATCATCCCTACCTGGCGTTGCGCATCCGGGATATCGCCGGCCAGAATCCGCCCGCGGATTTGCAGACCGGCCTGCGACAAACTGCGCGGCGAGATGGTAAAGGACAATAAAAATGCCTCCAGCACTATGACCAGCGTCGGGCTGAAATAAACCGCCAACTTCGCAAGCAAAAACCAAATGATGCCATAGGTTGCCGCCAAGACGGTTACAACCAGAACCGCACCCTTAAGCCGCTTTTGCAGCGCACTGTCGCTTGTCACCAACAACACACTTTCCAGCCAGGCAATCAAACGGCCGATCAATGCGACCGGATGCCAACTGGAGCGCGGGTCGCCGACAAGCGTGTCAATCAGCAGCGATAATGGATAGACCCAAACTGGAGTGATCACAGGGCTAATCCCATCACGCGGCGGATTGCAGCCATGTCTAGATTGTCCCGCACCAAATCGGCCAAGCGGTCGTAAGCCGCTTCTTTCTGGGCCGAGTAGGTCAGCGTCTGCCCGGCCAACGCCGGCAACCCTTTACGCAGCCGCAGGGCATCAAGAATCGCGCGGCGGAAATCATCATTGTCAAAAATTCCATGAATATAGGTCCCCATCACCAGGCCGTTCTCACTGACAACCCCATCGGCGAAATCAACCGGTTCGCCGGAACGACGGGTGATCACAAACGCCGGAAATACCGGCCCGACAAACTCGGTCCGCCCCATGTGGATCTCATAGCCACTGAGCAGAGTAGCCGAACGACTCACGCCAAGCAGAGAATGCTCCCCCTGGGTCGCTTCCACCTGATGCGTCAGTTTTTCAGCTTCAAACGTGGTCACGACCGGCAACAGGCCGATTCCGTCGAGTTCAGTCAGATCCGATTCCGTGTGTAATGGGTCCAGTACGGTTTGCCCCAGCATTTGGTATCCGCCGCAAATGCCGACAACTGGCACTCCCTGCTTCGCCAATGTCTGAATTTCAGTTTCATATCCTTGCTGTTTCAAGTACAATAAATCTTCGGTCGTGTTCTTGCTGCCGGGTAATACGATCAGGTCCGGCTGACCCAGCGACTCGCCCTGACGGACATAGCGCAGCGAAACGTCCGGTTCGCGCGACAAGGCGTCAAAATCGGTGAAGTTGCTGATTTTCGGCAGACGGATTACTGCAATGTCCAGTTCGCGGCCGGCCTGGTTCTTTTTGTCATCGAGCGATACCGAATCTTCATCGTCAATGCCGATGTTTTCCAGATGCGGAATCACGCCGACTACCGGTTTGCCGGTCTTGGCCAGAATGATATCGAACGCCGGCCGCAATAGATTGATGTCGCCGCGAAATTTATTCAGAATGATTCCCTGCACCCGATCCTGCTCCTCAGGTTCGAGCAGGCTGATCGTGCCGACCACGGAGGCAATCGCGCCGCCCCGGTCGATATCGGCAATTAGAAACACTGGTGCCTGGACCATCAGCGCAATTCGCATATTGACGATGTCATTCGCCTTCA
>CAYLSL010000110.1:0-6246 GCA_964386615.1 uncultured Veillonellaceae bacterium | reverse complement strand
AATGCCACTGACAGCAATTGTTGTTGATGATGAATTGCCAATGTGTGATGAATTGGTCTGCTTGTTGGAATCATCCGGAGAAGTCGTAGTTTCCGGCATATGTCACAATGGCGATGATGCATTGGCATTGCTGGGTAAAAAATCTGTTGACGTCATGTTTATTGATATTCAGATGCCAGGTATGACTGGCATGGACCTGGCGCATAGAGTCGCCGGAATAAAAAATCCGCCGTTGCTGGTTTTTGTGACTGCATTCAGTAATTATGCCGTTGACGCATTTGAAGTCGATGCGGTGGATTACCTGTTGAAGCCGTTTGACGAAACCGATATCGAACGTGTGATTAAGCGGTTGAAAAATCGGATTGGGAGTAACACGCGCAGCAAACCGGTAAAATACTTGAACAAAGTTCTGGCTGAGGCAGGCGATCGTCTGGAAGTGATTGAAATTAATCATATTCAGTTTTTTGCGGCCGAAGATCGCCAGGTTTATCTTCAAACCGTTGATAATAAGCGCTATGAAATCCGCAACCGGTTAAACGAGCTGGAAGGAATGCTGGACCCTGCCATTTTTTTTCGCTGCCATCGCAACTTCATCGTAAACATCAACCAAATTGCCCAACTTGCCAACTGGTTTCACCGCGGCTACCTATTGATCATGAAAACATCTTTGTGGGAAATTCCAGTGGGGAGAGTTTATGCCGCTCAGTTGAAGAATCATTTTCCAATCTGAATCGATTGTCTGTTTTGTTTGAATCGAACCGAAATCTGTTCGTTGCCTTAATACGTCGTTGGTTATTCAATTTGCGCTGTTCGTTGCCAATTCTTTGACCCCGGCCAGATTCCTTTCTATTATAAGATTGCGAATCTTTAGACGAAAGGATGGGGTTTAGGTGACGTTTGAACAGTGGGGGAAAAAATATGGCCTGATTCTGTCAATTGCGGTATTTTTTTTGATTTGGCTGCTACCTACTCCGACGGGAATGACTCTTGTCCAGCATAAACTGTTGTCGATTTTTGGTGCGGCAATTGTAATCTGGATCACAATTGGCGTCAACTTCGCGGTAAGTACTTTTGCCATTGTGGCGTTGCTTTACTTCTGGATTGGCAATCCTACCGGCGCTTTGGCCAAAGATGGCAGTTTGATCCGTAATGCTGCTTTTGCAGTCAGCGGCTTTGCTTCACCCTCGCTATGGCTGCTGGTGACCGGCTTCGTTCTTTCGATTGCGATGACCAAGACTGGCGTAGCCAAACGCATTGCATTGACGATCATGAAAAGTATGGGGAAAACACCGGCCGGCGCGATAGCCGCTTCGATGCTGGCCAATTTTATCGTGGCGCCGTTCACTCCATCAAACACAGCGCGCACTGCAGCCATGCTGCCGATCATTGAGGGAATTGCGACCGCCTACAATGCAAAACCTGGTCAGTCAAATTTTGGCAAGGCGTTGGCATTATCAGCTACGTTTACTTCCAACATTACCGGTTCGGCATTTTTGACCGGCACGATTCCCAACCCGGTTGCGCTCGGATTAATTGCCGGAGCTGCCGGAGCTTCCGTTTTTACGACCTGGAGTTTTTGGGCAATGGCTGCCATACCGACCAATATCATTATTCTGGCCTGCACATTGTGGTTGTGTTTGCGCCTGTTCCCCTCAGAAGTGAAGAGTGTTCCCGGCGGCATGGAATATATTAACAAGCAACTGAATGAAATGGGCCCGATGAGTTTGGCGGAAAAGAAGGCTGTGGGCTATTTTTTACTGGCGCTCGGGTTGTGGTCTACAGACAGTATTCACAAATTTGATTCAACCATGATCGCTTTTGTTGTGGGTCTATTAATTTTCTTGCCGCGTATTGGCGTTCTGGAGTGGAAAGAAACTGAAAAATCCCTGCCATGGGAACTGTTTGTCTACTTTGGCGGCGTGCTTACACTGAGCGGCGTGTTGATGAACACAAAATCATTTGAATGGCTGGTCAAAGCGGTCATGGCCGGACTCGGGCTGCAATCGCTGCCAATGATGCCGCTGCTGATCATATTGTTGGGATTTTCCATCTTCAGCCATGTTATCTGGTCAACCACGACCGCGATGACCGGTGTGATGATTCCGATCTATATCGGTCTGGCCCAGGCGATGAACTTCCCGATTATTCCGTTCTGTGTGCCGCTGGCGATCATGATGGCCTATGCATTGTTCTTGCCGTTTAACACCATGGGAAACATCATTGTTTTCGGCGCTGGTTATTATTCGGTTTCTGACCAGCTGAAAACATCACTCATCCTCGGCTTGATCATTTGGGGTCTTTGGATTGTCACAGCATTTACCTGGTGGAAATGGATCGGTTTGTTATAAACTGTAAAAATACTAGGAGGGGGTTTTTAAATGGACAAAGTGGATGTAATTGTCATTGGCGCCGGAGTAGTAGGGCTAGCGATTGCGGCTGAAATCACCGGGCGTTATCCGGAGGCAGGCGTCGCTGTATTTGACAAGGAACAACAGTTTGGCTGGCATACGTCAAGCCGCAACAGCGAAGTCATTCACGCGGGCATGTATTATCCGACAAACAGCCTCAAGGCGAAGATTTGCGTAGAAGGCAATCCGTTGCTGTATAGTTTCTGCAACCAACATTCCATTCCGCATCAGCGAATCGGCAAGCTGATTATAGCCCGGGAAGAGAGCGAAATTCATCACATCGAAGAAATTGCCAAACAGGGAAAAATTAATGGTGTAAACGATTTGGTTCTACTTGATCGTGACACAATAGCCAAAATGGAACCGAACATCACGGCCGTGGCGGCAATTCATTCACCATCGACCGGTATCATTGACAGTCATAAACTGATGGGAAAACTGGAACACATGGTTTGCGCCGGACAGAACAATTGCGTCGTCTATCGTCATGAGGTCACCAATGTTAGCTATAATGGCAACGAATATGAAGTGACTTTCCGCGGACCGGATGGCAATACTGATCAGTTGGCTTGTACCTGGTTGATCAACTCCGCCGGTCTGTGGGCGGATAAGGTCGGTGAATGGCTTGGCCTGAACAGTGAGGCAGAGGGGACACACATCTACTGGGTCAAAGGGGAGTACTTTGGAATTTCCGCCTCTAAATCGAAATTACTGAACCATCTGGTGTATCCGCCACCGCTCAAAGCATTGAAAGGTCTTGGCATTCATGTGACCAAGAGCCTAGATGGCAGGGCACGACTTGGCCCCAGTGCATTCCATGTTGATCAGATCAATTATGATGTCGACGATTCACATGGTGATGAATTTTTCCTGGCGGCAAAGAGTTACTTGCCATTCCTGGAGCGGGAAGATATCAATGCCGACATGGCGGGAGTCAGGCCCAAACTTCAATCTCCGACCGATCCAGTCAAAGATTTTGTGATTCGTCATGAAAAAGACAAAGGATTGCCTGGATTCGTTAATTTGGTTGGCATTGAGTCGCCGGGACTGACTGGCAGCCTGGCCATCGGACGCATGGTGACACAATGGGTCGAGTTGTAAAATAAGAGAAATATATCAGAATGAAACAGAAAATCCGGTGCAGGAAGTTTATTCTTCGTTGCACCGGATTTTTCACTTTTGCTCTGTTGGAAGTCAGGCGATATCGCGCCCCTCAAGATGGGCGATGAATTGTTGGGCAATGCGCCCGGAGCGGCCGGAATGAGCAGTCTCCCATTTGATTGCTTCGGCGCGCAGCTCTGCAGAGGGTAGACAGATGTTTCGTTTACGGGCCATCGATTCGACAATCCGCAAATATTCATCCTGATTGGGCGGGGCAAAGGTCAGGGTGATGCCAAACCGATCCGAGAGAGAGATTTTCTCATTAATGGTATCCCAGGAATGGATATCATCGGCATTGGCGCCGGTTCGATCATTCCAGGTTTCTTTGATCAAATGCCGCCGATTGGATGTGGCATAAATCAGCACATTGTCTGGCTTGGTTTCCACACCGCCCTCCATCATTGACTTGAGGTGGCGGTATTCGATTTCAAATTCCTCGAACGAAAGATCATCCATGAACAAAATAAATTTTTTGCCCCGTTCGCGCAAGGCTTGCATAATCGAAGAAAGATGGCGCAGGTCATGTTTGGTGATTTCCACCAGCCGCAAGCCCATGTCAGCGTATTGGTTGAGCAGGGCTTTGACGGAAGAGGATTTGCCGGTTCCCCGTGAACCGACGAGCAGGACATTGTTGGCCGGTCTGCCAGCAACAAACGCTTCCGTATTTTGTGTCAGGACGGCCTTTTGTCGTTCATACCCGATCAGGTCATCCATCTGGATGCGATCCGGGTGACGCACCGGCACCAGGCCTAATTCAAGATCCCAGCGAAATACGGCGTAACGGGCCATATCCCCATAGCCGTGGCGCACATAATGGTCGGTAAATGTTGCCAGAGCCGCCGACGGGTCGTTCACTGCCGCCGGCGATTTTAGCGCCAGTCGCAACGGATTGATAAAAGCGCGGGGGACAGAACGGGTGGGTTGATAGTTCTGCAGAAAGTCATCAGCAGGCGTGGTCTGGTTTGATTGAAAAAAATGCTGCAACTGCGTAATATCCCTTACCACCGCTTGTTGCAGGCTGGCGCCGATCTGGCCGCCGCTTTTTTCCGCCATGATGCTGAACGGATTTTCGTCTTCCGCCAACAGATGCAACAAATATTCAAAAACGATATCGCCTTCCAGCGACAACTCTTCCGCTGCCTTGATCAGCGCGGCGTTTTTTTCGGCTGTGGCGGCATTACTGCGTAATAATTGCACCAAGGGGTCCTGTAAAACCCCCCGATACAACAAAAGATTATCCAGGTCACTCCATGAATAGGACATGTCAGGCAACCTCCTCCTGTGCTGGTTTAAATTCAACAAACTGATCGATTGATTGTCCCGGCTGCACCATTGGATCAACCATCAGGTTGGCTGCGATATCGGCGACAATAACGGAAGGACCGGGATGCGACAATGCTCTGGCAAAGGCGGCGGCGAATTCAGACGGAGTATTGGCCGACTGGGCACGTACGCCACAAATCCGGGCAAAGCCGACAAAGTCAAACGGCGGCAAACTCACCGACATATAGCGTTCTTCACAAAATACATATTGTAACTGGCGGACCATCCCTAACATATGATTATCAATAATAACACAAATCACGGGAATGTTGTTGCTGGCAATTGTATAGAGTTCCATGCCGGTCATTTTGAATCCGCCATCGCCGCAAATCGCCACTACCTGGGTACCGGGACAGGCAAGCTGGGCGCCCATGGCTGCCGGTAGGCCGAACCCCATTGTGCCCATGCCGCCGGAAGTGATCCAGGACCGCGGTTGATTTACCGACAGGTGCTGGGCTGCCCACATTTGATGCTGCCCGACATCAGTGGTCCAGATTACCGGATTGGTCGCAGTAGCCTGTGACATGTGCTGCATGATCCATTTAGGGTTCAACGATTCATCGTTCATGTGTTCATACGCTTCGTTGCGCCACTGATCGATTTGGTTCCACCATGCTGGGAAGCGAAGCGGAACAGTCTTTGACAATTCTTGTGTCAGACTGGCGAGATTCATGTCGAGATTGCCGATGAATTCCAGGTTAGCAGCGATATTTCGGCCCACTTCGCCAGCATCGATATCAAATTGAATGATTGTCTTTCCATTCACGTATTGACTGCGGTCGCCAGTAACCCGGTCACTGAATCGAGTTCCCACGGCAATAATCAGATCAGCATTGGAAACGGCTTGGTTGGCGGGACGCTTTCCATGCATACCGGTCAAGCCAAGAAATTGCCTATTTTCAGTGTTAAATATCCCTAATCCCATTAATGTACTAACAACAGGCAAATTACAGAGTTCTGCAAATTTTATCGCATTTTCATAGGATTTACCGGCTTTTACGCCACCACCGACAATCATGACCGGTTGTTTTGCCGTTCGGATTAAATCGGCAGCTTGCTGAAAAATCAGCGTGTCCGGTGTCGCGAAACTATTGCCGGAATACTGGAGTGGTTTGGTTTGGCTGAGAAACTCACATTCGGCAGTTAAGATGTCACGCGGTATATCAATCAACACCGGCCCCGGACGTCCCTCGCGGGCGATGGCAAAGGCTTCCCTGATCAGTTCGGCCAATTCATGAATATCCCGGACCAGAATATTGTGTTTGGTGATTGGCATCGTAACGCCGGTCACATCAACCCCCTGGAAGGCATCCCGGCCAAGCAGGGGAGTCCCCACCTGACCGGTGATGGCAAC
>CAYLSL010000109.1:0-6285 GCA_964386615.1 uncultured Veillonellaceae bacterium | reverse complement strand
TGCTTACCAGCAAGTTCTCGTAGTTGTACATGGCAAATCCCCCTCAACAGTATTTGTCATATTACTATTGCACGATTCATGCCAACACTTTCGCTGTAAAATCAGAAGCGCCAAGATCCCTTAATTTCGGCTCTCAGCGCTTCTTGAACTAGTGGGATTCCCATGATGTTTCACAAAGAACTGTAAATATTTCCTTACACCTGTAAAGAACTCCGTACTACTCTGTCCTAGTCAACGCAAAGCTTATATTTCTGAAGCTTCTGATACAACGTAGTACGGGTAATGCCCATCAAACGGGCTGCTTCGCTTTTGTTACCCCGCGTCCTTTCCAATATTTGCTTAATTTGCTGTCGCTCCAGCTCTTGCTTGGCGTTCGCCAGGTTTACGTTCAAGCAGCTCCGTGCTGCAACCTCTTGAGCGGCCGTTTCCTGCGGTTTCAGCAATTCCCAAAGATAAACCGGCAAATGTTCCGGCAGAATCTCCTCCGCTTCAACCATATTGAACGCACGTTCCATCACATTTTCCAACTGCCTGATATTGCCGGGCCAATGATAGCCGTTCAGGATCTCTGCCACTTTCGGCGCTATCGTTTGCACTTTTTTACCAAAAATACGATTGAATTTTTCCACGAAAAAACCTACCAATAATGCAATATCTTGCTGGCGTTCGCGCAGCGGCGGAACATCCAATTGCAAAACCTGCAGCCGATAATACAGATCTTCACGAAACTGTTTGTTGCGGATCTGTTCCGGCAAATTCTGATTGGTTGCAGCCAAAACACGCACATCAATTTGTCGGACCTTGTTTTCTCCCAGGCGTTCAATCTCTTTTTCCTGCAAAAACCGTAGTAGTTTTGCCTGCATCGGAAAAGACATGTCGCCGATTTCATCCAAAAACAAAGTGCCGCCATCCGCCATTTCAATCTTGCCCTTTTTTCCACCGCGATTACTGCCGGTAAACGCACCGCCGACATAACCGAACAGTTCCGATTCCAAAATGTCTGCTGGAATCGCCGCGCAATTGATCCTGACAAAGGGTTTGTTGTTGCGGGCACTCAGGTAATGAATCGCATGGGCGACCAATTCCTTGCCGGTACCATTTTCGCCCAGTATCAACACTGTTGAATTGGAATCGGCCGCTTTGCGGATTTGCTTTTTCAACGCTAGAACTTGCGGACTTTCGCCTATGATGTCCTGGATCGTATAGTGCGCAACGCGCTGACCGCCGTATTCTTCCTTGATTTGGGCCAACTCCGTCTCCAACGAATTAAGTTTATCCAGCAGTTCCTTCATATCCTGAAGTTCCCGATAATGCACAATACCGACCCCGGCGACAATTTCCTGATTGAACAGGATCGGCAACCGGGTCACCACTGCCTTGTGTGAACCGATCCGCTGCAGTTTGCCAAATTCCGGCACACCGGACTGAACAACCGTATGCACACGGGTATTGTCGATAACTTCCGTAACATGTTTGCCGATTGCCGCCTGCGCCTCAATCCCCAGATAGTTGGCGTAAGCATTGTTCAACATGATGATTTTGCCAGTCGCATCGGTAACAACAACACCTTCGTAAGCATTCTCCAGAATCTGCTCGAGAATGCGCTTGTACATGCTGATTTCCTGCAGTTCGCTTGATAGATCCGGTTGCTTGCACATCGTCTTTTCCACGCCTGCACCCCATTCGTTTCGCCGGGTAGCCCGCAATATCCGGCTATAGTTTGGTGAAGATGTTCCGTAACACTTTTTCAAAAGTTTTGATCTCCGATTTGCTGCAGCCTTCCAGCATCGTGGCAGCAACTTTCTCCATGACCTCAAAGACCTGATCTCGCATTGCCAGTGCTTCTGGTGTCAAAAAAATCGAAAACGCCCGCCTGTCGCCCGGCACATCGACGCGCTGAACTAGACGCAAACGCTCCAGGCGATCCATCAGCCCTGTCAGGGTAGAGTTATCCAGAAAGCTTCGCTTGCTCAGGTCAGTGATCGACACGCCATCTTTCTTATATAATGTGTACAAAACTATCATTTGCCCCGGAGTTATACCGAGTCCCCGCTCATCAAGCATCTTTTTCGTATGTTGAAAATGCTTTTGCTCTGCCTTGGCCAATAAAATACAGACGCTATCAAAAATCTCCAACACAATGACCCCTACCTTCAATGCAAGATTATTTTGTTTGCCAATATTCTTCATCATTACTATTGTAGTCGTAATCCATAAAAATAGGCAATTGAATTTTTGTTTTGCCGAACCGCTTGACAAGATATTCTTTCGCGTTATAATTTAATTAAGCAAATAATTTGCATGCAAACTATATTAACGCAAACTTAAAATTAGTAAGGAGGGTCATATTATGAGGTGTCTGCACGTTTTAAAGGTCGGAGGGTTTCTGGATCGAGTCAGTCAATATATCCAGGCGCCGCAAACCGTCAGTTATGCACAATCCGACGACACCGCCCACGCGATTACCCGGATCTATTTTTCCTACCAACAATAATAAAACCAAATATTGGCGCGGTTCTGCTTGAAAACAGAAAACTAAAACACTATAATAGTTTTATGGTGTTTTAGTTTTCTGTTTTATATTTTATATTTTATACCCAAAGGAGCGTTGTACGTGGACGATCTAAAAAATCTTATTCTTGATCATGCGCAAAACCGCTTTGATCGGTTCGGTTTTCAGAAAACGACCATGGATGAAATCAGCCGCGACTGCAAAATTTCCAAGCGTACTCTGTATGAACATTTCCGTGACAAACAACACTTATTCGACAGTCTGTTCGTCAGGGAGTGTCAAAAAGACCTGGAAATTATCTTTGACCGCATGGGTGAGGTGCCCGATCCATTGGATCGCCTGCTCAAGCTGCTGCGAACTGCAATCGAATATTTTCGCGAAGACATTTTCCTCACTCGTTTGCTCAAAAATGACGATGCTCTGTTTTCCGCCTTATTGACCGGAAAATATCATTCGCTGGTGACAGAAAATCTCGTGGGCATCATTGCCGGTATTATCGTGGAAGGCAAACAAAAAAATCGTATCCGCCCAGAAATCAACGAACAGGTTGCCGCCTATATCGGGCTAAAAATGTTTCAGGCCTTCAGTTATATGAAGACAATACCTTTTGACCCGCAAAAAGAGGCGGATGGTTTTTATACCGATGCACTTGTCGATATATTGCATCATTCATTGATTAGAAGTAATGGAGGCGAAAACTAAATGTTATCCAAACAAATACTACTTCGCTATAAAACCCCTATGTTAGTTTTGCTGTCGATAACATTAATCGTAATGGGCGCGATTCTATCCGGCGCTTTTTCAGCCAAAAAGGTTGTAACCGAACAACCACCTATAGTTCGTTCACTGACAGTTAAAATGAGCAGCGCAGAGCAATCCGCCAAATACGCCGGCGAAGTCCGCGGTCGCTACGAAAGCCAGCTTGCGTTCCAAGTCAGCGGCAAAATTATTCGCCGCAACATCGAACTGGGTAGCCAAGTCGCTGCCGGCAGCGTATTGATGGAAATCGACCCGAAAGATGTCCAGCAAACGGTAAATATCTCGGCGGCACAAGTATTATCGGCCCAGTCCCAGTTAAAACTGGCCGAAAACAATCTGCACCGCTATCAGGCCTTGTTTGCCCAGGGTGCTGTGAGCCGGGTCATATTGGAGCAGTATGAAAACGCTTATGCTGCAGCACTTGCAGCATCCCGCATGGCGGCAGCACAAAACAGCCAGGGAACCAATCAGCTTGACTATACTGTACTGCGCGCTACCACTTCCGGCGTCATCTCGGCCATCAATGTCGAAGCTGGTCAAGTGGTCTCGGCAGGTCAGGCGGTAGTCACCCTGGTACAGGATGGCGAACGCGAAATCGAGATTGACGTACCGGAAAACCGTTATGAAGATATCTTGAAAGCCAAAGAAATCCGAGTCTCATTTTGGGCCCTGCCAGACAGAATCATCGAAGGAAAAGTCCGGGAAATTTCTCCGATGGCCGATAAGACATCACGGACTTATAAAGTTCGGATCCAGCTAACTAACCCGCCAACTGAATTGAAGCTGGGCATGACAGCCAGTGTCACGACTTCAGTCAATACCGGCAACGCTTCCAATAGTTTGACTTATATTCCCCTCTCGGCAATCTATCAGACTGGCAGTACGCCATCGGTATGGGTTGTCAGTGCCGGTGCAGTTTCACTACGCCCCGTCAAGTTGGGCAATTTCGGCGATTCTTCAGTGCAGGTTCTTTCCGGCTTGAAGGATCAGGATATCATTGTTACCGCCGGTGTTCATAAGTTGAAAGAAGGTCAGAAAGTCCGCTTGGCAGGTGAATCCAATTGAAAAACTTCAATCTGACCGAGATCGCCTTTCGCTATAAGGAATTTGTCTATTTTTGCATCGCCATTGTTTTTGTAGCCGGCATCTTTGCCTATCGCCAACTCGGACGCATGGAAGACCCCGATTTTGTCATCCGCCAGATGGTGGTTTCGGTCGCCTGGCCAGGCGCCAGCGCCCGGGAAGTCGAAGAACAGGTTACTGACAAACTGGAGAAAAAGCTGCAGGATACCCCCGGATTGGATTATTTGCGTAGTTACTCTCGCCCGGGACAATCGATCATTTATGTTTTGCTCAAGGAGCCTACGCCGGAAAAAGATGTCCGTCCCACCTGGCTGGAAGTAAGAAATTTGGCCAATGACGTAAAAACCTCGTTGCCGCAGGGTGTGCTCGGCCCCTATTTCAATGACCGGTTTGACGATGTGTTTGGTTCCATCTATGCTTTGACCGGCGACGGATTCAACTATGAGGACTTGCGTGAACAAGCGGAAAAAATCCGTCGCACCCTGCTGGGCGTACCCAATGTGAAAAAAGTGCAACTGGTTGGCGTGCAAGCTGAAAAAATTTACATTGAAATAGAGAGCAGCAAGTTGGCCAAGTTGGGCATCGACCCCAATCTGATAATCAATGCCATCAAGACGCAAAATGCGATGACTCCGTCCGGCATGGTCGAAACCTCGTCAGACAATGTTTATCTACGCGTCAGCGGCATGTTCGAAGACATCGAGAGCATTCGCAGCACACCGATTCGTGCCGCCGGAAAATCATTCCGCCTTGGCGACATCGCCAAAGTAAGCCGTGGTTTTGTCGATCCGGCTGAGCCGAAGATGTATTTCAACGGCAAGCCGGCAATCGGCATTGCCTTGTCGATGGATAAAGGCGGCAACATTCTCACATTAGGCAAAGACCTGGAGACAACAATCAGCCAAATCAAGCAAGATCTACCATTGGGACTGGAAATCGGCCAAGTCTCCAACCAACCGGAAATCGTTGAAGAATCCATCGGTGAATTTGTCAAATCATTATTGGAAGCAGTTGTGATCGTACTGATTGTAAGTTTTGTCAGCCTCGGTCTTCGTTCTGGCGTCGTTGTGGCGTTATGTATCCCATTGGTACTGGCTGCCGTATTTGCCGGCATGAAAATGCTTGGCATCGACCTGCATAAAGTTTCCTTGGGCGCCCTGATTATCTCCTTGGGTTTGCTCGTCGACGACGCAATCATCGCCATCGAAATGATGTCCGTCAAACTTGAACAAGGGTGGAGTCGCTATGACGCCGCCTGTTACGCTTATACCGCAACTGCCATGCCGATGTTGACCGGCACGCTGATTACCTGCGCCGGTTTTATTCCAATCGGTTTTGCCAAAGGCAATGCGGCCGAATTTTCCAGCAGCCTGTTCACAGTAATCAGCTTGGCACTGGTTTTATCCTGGTTTGCGTCGGTCATCGTTACCCCTTTGCTCGGCTATCATCTGATCAAAACCAATCCGAACCATCACGCTGATAACGACGTGTACGATTCGAAATTCTATCGCATGTTTCGCAGCACGCTCACCTGGTGTCTGCATCGTCGCAGATTGGTACTCTATCTGACACTGGGATGCTTTATCGGCTCAATTTTCTTATTCCAACTCATCCGTCAGGAATTTTTCCCACCGTCGCTGCGCAAAGAGATCATTGTTGAAATGTCCCTGCCGGAAGGCGCCTCCATTCGGGCGACTGAAGCGGTAGCCAATCGTTTCGCCAAAGAATTTGACAACGATCCCGATCTTGCCAGTTACAGTTACCATGTTGGCGAAGGCGCTCCCCGCTTTGTGTTGACGAGCGAACCCATGCTGCCAAACAACAGCTATGCGCAGTTCATTCTGGTTGCCAAAGATCTGGACGCCCGCAAAAAGTTAAATGAAAAAACCAACAAAATCCTTGCCGAAAAGTTTTCTGAAGTCAAGAGCCAT
>CAYLSL010000108.1:0-6348 GCA_964386615.1 uncultured Veillonellaceae bacterium | reverse complement strand
ATTCGCCGCCGAGTGTATTTCGCCAATTACGAGATTGTTGACGGCCGTGTAGATTATACCCCTTAGTGTGAACCGGGGAACAAGTCTTCGACTTCACGTCGCACCAGCTAAAACCCTGCTTTTTATCTATGCAGGGTTTTTCTTTTTGATTATTCACATTATATTGGCAGGGATTCGCAAAACTCGTGTATAATAAAAAGACAGAGCGGTGTGTTGTTGACATGCCGAATACAGCGGAATACAAGGGGGAACTGGGAAAATGAGTAAGAAAAGCACACTTCTCATCGCGATCATCATGGTGCTGGGCATCCTGCTCGCAGGCTGCGGCGGCAGTGACAAGAAGGCGGCGGCACCGGCGGCGCCGGCGGCCGGCGGCAAAAAGCTCATCATCTATACATCGATGAAAGAATCGCTGATTGGCGGCATCGTCGAAGGATTCAAAAAGAAAAATCCCGGCATCGAAGTCGACTACCAGTCGGCCGGCGCTGGCAAACTGATGGCCAAGATCGCCGCCGAACGCCAGAGCGGCAAAATCCTGGCCGATATCATCTGGACCAGTGAAGTTCCCGACTTCTACAACATGAAAAAAGAAGGCATCCTCGAGCAATACAAAACTCCGCTGATCAACGAAATCCTCAATCCGTTCGACGACTATGACGGATATTTCACCGCGGCCCGTCTCGGCACTCTTGGTATTGCGATCAATACCGACAAGATCAAGACGCCGCCCACGCAATGGTCCGACCTGTTCAAGCCTGAATACAAGGGCGCATTCGGTATCGCCGACCCTGCCCTTTCCGGTACGGCCTACATGAGTGTGGCTCTACTGGAAAAGCAGTTCGGCTGGCCTTTCTTTGAAAAACTGCGCGCCAACCAGGCCCGCATCGGCAAAGGTTCCGGTCAGGTCGTGGACGATACTGCGTCCGGGGAACTGGCTGCCAGCCTGGCCGTCGATTACATCACCTATGACAAGATCAAGAAAGGCGCCCATATTGCGCTGTACTATCCGCCCGAACTTTTGATCGCTCCCAGCCCGGTGGCTATTTTCAAGGGCGGGCAAAACATTGATGCGGCGAAGAAATTCGTTGACTATCTGCTGAGCAAGGAAGCACAGATGCTGATTGCCGAGGAAGGCACGTTGTCGGTCCGCAAGGACGTCCCCAGCCCGGAGAAGCTGAAGCTGCCGCCGGCGGAGGAAGCATTGAAGCGCTCCATCAAGATCGATTATGTCAAGATGCAGGATGCCAAGAAAACGGTGATCAAACAATTCACCGATACGTTGCAGGGCAAGAAGTAAGCTTCAAGCTTGCATCCTGCTCGCGGTGGCGGGACGGCGCAGTTCGTTCCGCCTTTTTCATGGTTTGAATATCGGCAAGGCTTCGAGGTGGAAAATGAAACGAAGCAAATTAATATTCGCAGCATTTTTGCTTGCTGCACTGATTCTGGGCTGGTTCAGTTATTACCGGCATGATTCGGTGGAACGGGAAGATTATCTGGACTTCAAAAAAGTCGCGGCAACACCGATTGCTTCGGCGCTATCCAATGACAAACAGGCGCTTCGCGTGGTTGTTTTTTCAATTTTGCTGCCGCAGGAAACCATTGTCCATTATCGTACGATTGCCAATTACCTGGGCGAAAAGATTCAACGCCCGGTTATTCTGATCCAAAGAAAAAGTTATGCCGAAATGGCGGTATTGCTGCTGAATGGCGGCGCTGACCTGGCATTTTTTTCTTCCGGCGGCTTTAGTAGTTTCAGAAATGTTGGCGAAATGGAGGTTCTGGTCAGTCAGCAACGTATGGGACAGCCGTATAATCAAGGATTCTTGCTGGTCGACAAGGACAGCGAAGTCAAAACACTGACAGATTTGCGCGGCAAGACGATTGCCTTTTCTGACCCGTTAAGCTACTCCGGTTATACTTTTTTAGCCGAAATGCTGAAAGAACAGCAAGAAACACCGGAGAATTTTTTTGGTCGTTATATTTATACCTATAACCATGAAAAATCTTTTCGGGCTGTCGCTACCAAGCTTGTTGATGCGGCGGCAGTCACCAGCCTGATCTATTACCGGGCCAAAGCAAAGACACCCGAACTCGCCGACGCTGTAAAAATAATCGCCGTATCGCCGCCGTTTGGCGCCGGCCCTGTGGTTGTCGGCAAAAGTGTCAGTGCCCCCCAGCGCGAAGCGCTTCGAAAAAGCTTGCTGACGATGCACGAGGACCCCCAGGGGAAATCCGCTTTGGCGGGATTGATGATCGATAAATATATCCCGGCAAACCTGGATTATTATGAACCGAAACGCGGCACGGGTTTCGCCAGGATAAAACCATGAGCAGCATGTTTGGCCGCTTGTCGATCTATCACCGGATTTTGGCTACCATATTATTGATCATCGTGATACTGAGCAGCACGGTGGGCTACGTTGTCTGGGATTCGATGAACAAATTTGTCTCGCAGCAGCTAACCAAACAAGGGATTGACACGGCAACCCATCTGGCGCTCAGCAGTAGCAATGTCATTTTGCTGGATGACTTTTATCAGTTGCACGAACTGGTTTCACAAACATCGGCGAGCAGTGAAGATATAAGGTATATCCTTGTGTTTGATGCAAACAAGCGATTGTTGGCGCATTCCTTTCAGGGCGGAGTCCCGCAGGGCCTTCTTTCGTTTGACACTCCGTCCATATCGGCATCCGAACAAGTCAGGCTGTTTGTTTCTAATGAAGGAAAAATCCATGATATCATCGTGCCGATTGAACATGGCGCAGTGGGATTTGTCCGGATTGGCATGACCGAATCGTATGTCAAGCAGATGCTGTTGCAACATGTCGGCAATATCGCGGTGGCATTCCTGCTCGCAGGAATATTGGCCGTTTTTCTTTCCAGTGCGATTGCCAAAAAAATTACCCGCCCGATCAATGCTCTGGTACAAACGGCAGAAGCGATTACGCATGGCAACCTGGTTGTTCGTTCCAATGTCGCCGATCAGGGGGAAATGGGCAAACTGGCCAAAGCGTTTGATGAAATGACCTTCAGTTTAATCAGTGCGACGCAGGAGAAAGAAGGGTTGCTGTCAGAACTGATTGAAAAAGAACAACTGCGCAATCAGCTCATCCAAAAATTGATTACAGCACAAGAAGATGAACGAAAAAGACTGTCGCGGGAATTGCATGACCAAACCAGCCAGGCATTGACTTCATTGATGCTGACTATGCGCATTTTAGCCGAAGATGCGACGACCGAAAGTCAAAAGGAAGCCTTGCGCATCGGTCGCGATGTTGCAGCCAGCCTGTTGAAAGAGGTTCGCGAAATGGCAATCGAACTGCGTCCGCCTGTGCTGGATGATTTAGGCTTGATTCCGGCCATGAAAAAATATATCGACCCATTTGCCCAGCGGCATCAATTGAATATCCAATTTACCGCAAATGATAGCGGCGCCCCCATTGAAGGCAATATCGCCATTGCTTTGTACCGCATCTTGCAGGAAGCGCTGAACAATGTCGTGAAACACTCCGGCGCCACAAATGTACGGGTTATTTTCAGCAATAACATGGACAGTACTTCCATAACCATCGCGGATGACGGTTGCGGCATTTCTGACGCCGATCTCGCAAACGCGATGCAGAATAACAGAATCGGACTGTTTGGCATGCGGGAAAGGGTGGAATTGCTGTTCGGCCGGTTTGAGCATAATGTGTCGGCTGAGGGAGGCGCGGAACTGGTGATCACAATTCCACATCAGAATTTGGAAAGGAGGCCTTGGGGTGGAGCAGAAGACAACGATTTTATTGGCAGATGATCATCAGCTGCTTCGTGCCGGCCTTAAATTGCTGCTGCAACGCTATGCCGAACTGGAAGTGATTGGTGAGGCAGCCGATGGCGAAGAAACCCTTGCCTTTTTCAATCAGCGCCGGCCGGACCTGTTGCTGCTAGATCTGTCGATGCCCAAAATGAACGGCCTGGAATGTATGAAGGAAATAAAAAGCCGCTACCCCAAAACAAAAATCATCGTGCTGTCCATGCACGAAGACGAAACCTATATCAGGGAAGCGATGACGTCAGGCGCATCCGCCTATGTGCATAAAAGCGCCGCAGATACAGATTTGTACAAAGCGATCAGCACCGTTCGCAGCGGTGGATATTATCTCGCCCAGAAAGACTCCGACATCCTTTTGCACGCTTTGATCCATGCTGAAAAACAGATGGCTGACGAAAACGAGCCCTATACGCTGCTCAGTCCCCGCGAAAGAGACGTGTTGCGGCTGATTGTCCGCGGACATTCCCTGTCGGAAATTGCGACTGCGCTTTGTCTGAGCATAAAAACCGTGGACACCTATAAAGTCAGGATTATGGAAAAAACCAAGGCAACGAGAAAATGCGACTTGGTCAATTATGCGATAAAGTACAAAATGTTAACTCTTACCGATACGACTGAACTCTGATTGATCTACAACGAGGGTGTAAAAATTCTGACACGGGCATCGTGGATTCTTCCGATACCAGACAAATAGAATTTGTGTGACAATTGAGTAAATTGACAACAGTATGCAGAGAAACAGGCTGTAATATTTAAACTCAAGGAGGATTGGGAAAATGAGTAAGAAAAGCACACTTCTCATCGCGATCATCATGGTGCTGGGCATCCTGCTCGCAGGCTGCGGCGGCAGTGACAAGAAGGCGGCGGCACCGGCGGCGCCGGCGGCCGGCGGCAAAAAGCTCATCATCTATACATCGATGAAAGAATCGCTGATTGGCGGCATCGTCGAAGGATTCAAAAAGAAAAATCCCGGCATCGAAGTCGACTACCAGTCGGCCGGCGCTGGCAAACTGATGGCCAAGATCGCCGCCGAACGCCAGAGCGGCAAAATCCTGGCCGATATCATCTGGACCAGTGAAGTTCCCGACTTCTACAACATGAAAAAAGAAGGCATCCTCGAGCAATACAAAACTCCGCTGATCAACGAAATCCTCAATCCGTTCGACGACTATGACGGATATTTCACCGCGGCCCGTCTCGGCACTCTTGGTATTGCGATCAATACCGACAAGATCAAGACGCCGCCCACGCAATGGTCCGACCTGTTCAAGCCTGAATACAAGGGCGCATTCGGTATCGCCGACCCTGCCCTTTCCGGTACGGCCTACATGAGTGTGGCTCTACTGGAAAAGCAGTTCGGCTGGCCTTTCTTTGAAAAACTGCGCGCCAACCAGGCCCGCATCGGCAAAGGTTCCGGTCAGGTCGTGGACGATACTGCGTCCGGGGAACTGGCTGCCAGCCTGGCCGTCGATTACATCACCTATGACAAGATCAAGAAAGGCGCCCATATTGCGCTGTACTATCCGCCCGAACTTTTGATCGCTCCCAGCCCGGTGGCTATTTTCAAGGGCGGGCAAAACATTGATGCGGCGAAGAAATTCGTTGACTATCTGCTGAGCAAGGAAGCACAGATGCTGATTGCCGAGGAAGGCACGTTGTCGGTCCGCAAGGACGTCCCCAGCCCGGAGAAGCTGAAGCTGCCGCCGGCGGAGGAAGCATTGAAGCGCTCCATCAAGATCGATTATGTCAAGATGCAGGATGCCAAGAAAACGGTGATCAAACAATTCACCGATACGTTGCAGGGCAAGAAGTAAGTTCAGTTTGATGAGCAAGTGAGGGACGAGTATGGAAATAATCCGCGTAGAAGGTCTGGCAAAAAGCTATGACGATCATCAGGTCCACAAGGATCTTACGCTCTCAATCAATAAAGGGGAATGCTTTACCCTGCTCGGACCGTCAGGCTGCGGCAAAACAGTACTGCTCCGCTTGATTGCCGGGTTTGAGACGCCTGATGCCGGAAGAATTCTAATTGACAATCAGGTCGTATCGGACCCGGTGGCGGGAGTCAATATTTCGCCCGATATCCGGGGAATCGGCGTGGTGTTCCAGGATTATGCAGTCTGGCCGCATATGACGGTGTTTGATAATGTCGGATTTCCCTTAAAAATCGCCAAACGACCGGCAAGCGAATTAAAAACGCGAGTTATGGAAACGCTGGAACTGGTGGGCATGAATAATCTGGCCCACCGCCTTCCCTCCGAACTGTCGGGCGGTCAACAGCAACGGGTTGCATTGGCTCGCGCCATTGTCGCCAATTCATCGCTGATGCTGCTCGACGAACCGCTGACCAATCTGGATGCCAATCTGCGCGAGGAAATGCGGTTTGAAATCAAGGAGTTGCAACGCAAACTGAATATCACCGTGCTCTATGTGACGCACGACCAGGAGATCGCTCTCGCCATCTCCGACCGTCTGGCCATTATGGATGAAGCAGGCAAGATTCGTCAAATCGGCAATCCATGGGAAATTTTCGA
>CAYLSL010000107.1:0-6404 GCA_964386615.1 uncultured Veillonellaceae bacterium | reverse complement strand
GATCGATTCCCAGCGGCTCGGTAAACAGCAACAATGCCGGAATGGCAATTCCCATTACCGCGATGACGCTGCCCAGGGCCATGTGAATGACAATGGAAGCGGTTGTAATAAATAACGCCAACACATAAGGGTTTTCAGGCACGGCAGACGGCAGAATCGTCTGTGCAATCCAGCTGTTCATACCCGTTATACCGCCAACATTGCCAATCGTAATTGCTGCAGTCAAGAACAGCAAAACGTGAAGCGGCACGCCGCTCCAATCCTGCGGCGCAAGAATATCGCCAACCACAGGCAAACCCATGCCCATCGCAACGAGCAGCGTAACCCAACCCAAATGGATTCCGTGTATCGAATCGGTCAGCCAGAGTATGATTGCCAGTGCAATCCAGATTGCGGTGCGGATTTCTACGGGGCGGAGTCTTCCCAAAGATGCAAGCTTTTCCTGGATATCCGCCTTGTTGAGAACAATTGCCTGACTCGGTTTAAACAGACATAGAATCAAACCGCAAGTCAATATACTGGCAATGATGTTCGGCGGGCCCATGTACACAAACCAGTCGATCCAACCGATCGCTTTCCCGGTGGCCTGCGCAGCCAATACATTGATTACACTGTCACCGGTGAGAAAAATCATCGAGACGGGAACAGAAGCGGCAAAAACAGCAAACCCGATTTTGGCAGCGTCTTCCTGGGGGATTTTGGCGCTTTTGATCACAACGGCAATTACCGACATGATCAGAAAGGCCCGCGGCCAGGGATGCGGGATCAGCAGACTTAAAATGAATGTAAGGACGAAAATGGCAATGATGATGCTTTGATATGATTCAACAAATTTTAGAATGATATAGTAGGCGATCCGTTCCCCCAACCCCGAGGACTTGACCGCGCCGGCGATCAGGTAGGCGCCGATGACGAGGTACATGATGGGTCCGCTCCAGGGCGCAAAAATGGCTGGAATCGGTGCAACGTTGAATACAACCAGCAAACCCAGGTACAAACCGGCGGAAAATCCGGGTTGGGCAATTTGAAAGCCCCAGAAGACAACGGTCATAAACGTGAGCGACAAGCACAGCTTTCCTTGCGCTTCAAGGCCGGAAAGCGGCATCATATATATTGCGGCAGCCAGTACAATCCCCGTTGCCAGGCCAATCATCGGTTTGTTTTTTCCCATGCTTCAACTCCCGGAATAATAGATTACAACTCAGCCTCAATTAGTGTAACAGCTTTTTTCGCGACTTAAAAGAGCGCCCTTATGATGCAAAAAAAGAAGTATCAACGATCCGCGCACGCGCACGGCTCATTGATACTTCATACTCAGAGGGTTTGCCTGAACTATTTAATGCTTTTGCCCAATGCTTCGGCTCTTTGCAGGCCGTCCGTCTTTAGGATTTCATCCTTGTCATGAAGTCCGGGAACAATGACAATTCCACTGTCCTGCCATTCCAGAAACTCGGCGATCAGTTTGTAGGATGTCACAATCCCGTCGTAAGTTCTTAAATCCGGGCCGCCGCCGCAGACCAAAAGTGCACATTCCTTTATCTTCAGTGGCTGTTTACCAATCAGGAAGGAATAGAGTTTGTCGATGGCGGCCTTTATTTGCACCGAGAAGCTGAACCAATATAAAGGCGACGCAAAGACGATCATGTCGGCCTGTTCTACCAGCGGCGCCAGCAATGCGAAGTCATCCGGGATCGAACAGGCGCTCCCCCGGCTGAAACAGGTCTGACAGTCAATACAGCCCTTAATGTTTTTATCAGCGGTTGAAAATCTCACGACGGTATGGCCGGCCTGCTGCGCGCCGGCGATGAATGCATCGGCCAGTTTATCGGTATTGCCGCCTTTTCGGGGACTGCCGGTTAAAACCAGGATATTTTTTGACATGGATAAAGCCTCCTTCATGACTTCTATTTTGGGCGAATGTCCGTTGGCATAATCATATCTACTGTGCGTCCTGTCGACAAGTATGCACTTTTTTGTATCATAGTATCTTTTTGCATACCATGCGGTAAAAAATATTTGAATAAATTAAATAAAAATTCAAAACGTGTTGCCAATGCTTTTCTGATTATGCATCGGCAATTTCCTACCCGGAAACAGTAGCTGTAGCCAGTCGCTTACTTTTGAGCCGTTCGCCGATAAAAGTTGATCCCAATATCAGCAATCCGCCGAGAATTTGCGGCGGCGTCAGCACTTCGCCCACAACAATTACACTGAACAGAATACCGAATAACGGTTCCAGGTAACTGTAAGAAACGATTTCGACAGATTTCATCTGAGCGGATAGCGAAAAGAACAGGGTATAGGCCACGCCGGTATGCAGCACACCCAGTAAAATCGTGAAAAAGATGGCAGTGGCATCCAGGCTGGTCACGGTAAATACGTTTCCATCCATCAATACAAAAGGCAGCAAAACCGTCATTGCCGCCAGAATTTGCACAAACGTGGCTGTTTGATTATCCAGCCGGAGTTTGATACTGCGGTTGAGCAGAACGATCGTTGCATAAAGCATTCCTGAAACGGTGCTCAGCGCCATTCCCATGTAACCGAAGCCTGCCAACAAATCATGACCGACAATCAGCAACAGTCCGATAAATGCAGTAAAAATCACGGAGGCATCAATCTTTGAAATGGTTTCTTTGAGCAGCAATGGCGCTGCAATCATGACATAGACAGGACACATGTTGTAAAGGATCACCGCCGAGGAAATGCTGGTATGCTTGAACCCGTAGAAAAGCGTCAACCAACCGAAACCCAGCAGCACCCCGGAAATAAGATACGGAATCAACAACCGGGGTTGCAGCCTGGCGGACTTTTTCATTTTCAATGCCGCAAACAGCACCGGCAGGGCAATTAGTGCCCGCAGAAAAGCCAGGCTCAGGGCAGACAACGGAACAGACCGGGTAAAAACGCCCAAACTTCCCCAAATAATCATCACAAAGACCAGTTTCACCTTGTTCATCATGCGCCCCCTCATTTTTGCTAAGGTTACATTAGCAAAAAAATGAGCGGGCGTATTGGACAAAATTGGCGAGGGGCGTAATATCGTCAGTTGAACAATTGTTCCCGGTAAACGCCCGGAGTAACGCCATACATTTTTTTGAATTCGCGGATAAAATGCGACTGGTCATAAAATCGCAGCGCCGCGCAAATCTCGAATACATCGGCCCCCTGGCCCAATTGCTTCTTTGCTTCTGCCACGCGGGACTGCAAGTGATAGGCAGCCGGGGTGGTGAGATAGAGTTTCTTGAAATTCTTGATGAGTGAGAACTTGTTTAAACCGGAGATTTGCTGCAAGCTGTCCAGGGTAATCACATCGTACACATGATCCAGTATATAATCATGGATTTGCCTGGCCCTGTCACTGCATTCCGGGGTAAGCTCGGCGCCCTCTTTCTCGCCAAACTCCAGCAAAAGGTCGATCAGGATATTTTCCAACGTGTCGGGGTCCTTTTCCTGCAACAGTTGTTCTATGAAGCCGATCAATTTTTCAGTTTGCCTGCCGGTCAACTTTTTTGCCTGGCTAAAACCTACAACCCCGCTGTAGTAGCAGGGGTCGATAAACAGCATCACATAGGCCCACTGGCCGATATCGTCCGGCGCACAGCGGTGCGTCAGCAGGGGCGGGATAATGACCCCGTCGCCAGCTTTATAAATGATCGTCCTGTCGTTAAATGTCAGGTGCGTCGATCCCGCTTCAATATATCCCAATGAAAGTTCGTTATGAACATGGGACTTGTAGGCATGGAGGACATTTCGGCAGCGCTTGATTTCCACGCCTTCGATAATGCTTCTGCTGAACTCCAGTTGTTTGTCCTGGAGAATACCTTGTATGAAAGCCAGGCTGGAGCGATTCAAAACCACACAATCCTTTCCGGGTATTTTTACGGTAGCTCTGGATATGATTTCGAAACAGAGGAGTAAAATCCTGCCTGGATGCCCCGGATCGTTGAAAAAGCTCCGCAACAAAAGCTGCGGAGCTTTTTTAAAACCCTTACTTAGATATGAAACTTCGCCATGGCCATTTGCAGGTCTTCGGCCAGTTTGGCCAAGGCGTGGCTGGAGGAGGCGATCTCCTGCATGGAAGCCGACTGTTCTTCGGTTGCCGCCGACACGTTCTGCGATTCTGCCGCAGCATCTCGGCTGAGGTTTTCCACTTCCTTGATCGAACTTACAATCCGCTGACTGCCGACAGCGGCTTCGTTCACAGCCTTGGCGATAATGGCGACTTGCTCGGTCACCTGGTTGATCTGGCCGTTGATGGCAGCAAAGTTGTTGCCGGCCACATTCACCAGTTCAACCCCTTGCGTGATATCGCGGATCGCTACATCGATCGCCCCGACCACATTGCCAATACTGCCGTGGTTTTTATCAACCAGATTTTTGATCTGGTGCGCCGCCTGCTCGGACTGTTCAGCCAACTTGCGTACTTCTTCGGCTACTACCGCGAAGCCGCGTCCCTGCTCGCCGGCGCGGGCCGCTTCGATCGCGGCGTTCAACGCCAACAGGTTGGTCTGTCCGGCGATCGTTGAAATCAAACCGACGATTTCGCCGATCTGGGCGGAACTGACCTTCAGTTCTTCGGCAGCGACCTGGGCCTGTTTCGAACCGTTGCTGACAGCTCCCATTTGGGCCACTGCGGTATCGATCGATTTCTTGCCTTCGGTTGCAGCTTTGGCGGTTTGTTCCGACAAGGTGGCCATCTCGCCGGCCGTGGCCGAGACTTCTTCCATGGTTGCGGAGATTTCTTCCACAATCGCTGAGGTCTCATTGACAGCGCCGACCTGCTTCTCGCTGCCCAGCGCCACATGTTGGATTGACTGCGCGACATTATTGGCAGCTTCGGCCGACTGTTGGGCGCTGGCCGTCAGTTGTTCGCTGGATGCGGCCAATTGTTCGGAGCTTTGCGAAACTTGCCGGATCAGGCCGCGTGTACTCCGGGTCATCTTGTCAAACGAACGGGCCATATCGCCAAATTCGTCGCCCCTGGATAACAGCGCCTGATCAATGTCCTTGTCAAAATAACCCTCTGCCATTCTGTCAACCCGTTCAATAACGATTTTGAGCGGTCTGGTGATGAGTCGGGTCAAGAAAACACTGACCAGAATGCCGATGACCAACGATACAACCGTCAGAATCAACATGACCTGACGCAAGGCTGCGGTGTCCTTGTCCGCCCTGTCAACCCGGTTATCGGTAACCGAATTGGCTTCTTCAAGAATTTCCGCAATTGTTTTGCCCACGGCTTCCGAAAAGGGCACCAGCTGTCTGCCTATGCCAATAAATTGTTGTTCCAGCAGATTTAATGAGGCGATTGTCGCTGTGGGTGATTTCTTTTCGATATGAAATTGTTTTACCGCCGGAAACAGCTGATTGATCACGCCGTCGCGATATTTCTTCAGACTGTCCTCGGCGCGGGCCACCATTTCCTGTACTTTTGGATTTTTGGTGTTTTTCAGAATGTCGCCGAAGCCCTTTAACGCTTCGTTGAAATTTTGGTCTGACTGTTTGGCAAAGTTTTCATCGCCATAAATCATATAACCCCGTGCCGCCAAGACTGCCGCAATGTAATTGGATTGCACCTTTACTGCTGCATCGGCCCGTTTGTTGGCCCGGGCCAGGTCGCTGGTCAGATCATCGAGTTCTGCCGCTTTATAATATGAATATCCGCCCATACTAAAAAGGATCAACAATACAACACCAAAACCAAGAGCGATTTTTGCTCCGACTTTTAAGCGCATTCGTTTCCCCTCGCCTTCATTTGTTTTCTTTGCGGACAGATTGAAAGGGCGCTAAAGTTTTTACAAAGCTTGATGCCGAAATATGTATCATCAACAATCTACAGCGAAAAATATCCCTCCTTTCCGGTGCTGTATGTGAAGGTCGAAAAAGAGTCATCGTTTCAGAAGAGTTAATCGTATTTATGTGCATGGAGTTTATTTCTGATAATTCTGCATAACGAGTCTTTTTCCTGCAAACAAAAGTCTCCGCTATTGATAACGGAGACAAAAAGAATCCTATTCGCAATCGGTAATTACTTGGGGCAGGGCATGGGGAAACAGCCGCAATATCCATTGGCGGTGGGACAACAGTATTGATTGGAGCGGCATTTGGAGCAATCGCAGGTGCCCAAGGGGACGATGCTTTGTGTTTTTAAACTGTTCAGACTACAAGCCGTGTTCGCATAAGCGGATTTTTCCAGAGGCTTGCTTGACCATAGCAGCAAATTGTCGCCGGTAAAGGGTTTCAGATTGGTATCTGTGAAGTCGCCATTCCAGTTATAAAACCTTGAACCATTCACATCATTTGCCGCATACCCAGCATTCAGCAGAACAAACATGCAGAGCAGAACCATGCAAAACAACTTGCTTTTCATGTTCACACCTCCAATTGTCTGAATAGAAATC
>CAYLSL010000106.1:0-6430 GCA_964386615.1 uncultured Veillonellaceae bacterium | reverse complement strand
ACCTGAAGATGCCATTAGCGCCCCATGTGGCCTCAAATTCGACAATCACGCCGACAGGTAATGCAAAAACGTCATTGGCGACTCAATTTGGCCTGACCGCCGGAACAAATTTTGACATCTCCGTCAATGGAACCACTTTGAATGTCGATACCGATGAGTCGATCGATACGCTGATCTCGAATATCAATGCCTTGAATGCAGGGGTCACTGCGTCCTACAGTGCGGACCTGGATCGGGTCATTTTTACCGGTACCGGCACGACACCGCAAGTTACCTTGTCGGGTGATGCAAACGGACTGGCATTTTTGACCAACAACCTCAAAGTCATGGCAGCGGATTCGCGGATGATGCTGGGGCAGGACGCAATTGTCGACATTGACGGCGCAACCAACATGCATGTGCTTGACAACACCTTTACGATGGCCGGTGTGACGTATACGTTGAAAGGGACCGGCACGACCAACATCGAGGTTGTTTCGGACATTGACAAGGCCGTTGAAAATGCCAAGGCGTTTGTTGACAAGTATAATTCAGTGTTGTCCGATATCAACACCAAATACAAGGAAACCCGTCCCAAACAAACTACCGGCACGAGAAATGGTTTCGAGTATTACCAACCGTTGACGGACGAACAACGCGAAGCGATGAGCGATGACCAAGTCAAAGCCTGGGAAACAAAGGCAAAAACCGGCATGCTCAGCCGATCGCCGATTCTCGCCACAATCCTCGACAAGATGCGGACTTCCATTTCTCAGCCGGTTTCCGGGGTGACCGGTGATTACAAGAGTGCGGCGTCACTCGGGATTACTACCGGTGAAGGTTGGGAGTCTTACCAGGAAGGCGGTAAACTGTACCTGGATGAAAGTAAACTGCGGGAAGCCTTGGCTGCTGATCCGGATGCCATGAAAACCGTATTTGGCACGACGGGAACGACTACTGCAAAACAGGGAATCGCGGTCCGGCTCAAGGCGGTCATGGACGCAGGAAAAACCAGTATCTCCGATGAGGCTGGACTTGCCGGCAGTGATGTATCGACGGGTTTTCTCGGTGATCGCATCAGCGAGTACAGCAAGCAGATTTATAAGCTGACCCTGAAAATGAATGACGAAGAGGATCGTTATTACAATCAATTTAGTGCGATGGAAACGGCGCTGCAAAAATTGAGCGCGCAAAGCAGTTGGTTGTCGCAGCAAACTGGGCAGTCCAGCTCAAGTAGCGGTTGATGAAGATTAGGAAAAGGGATTGGGAGGAACTCCGTTATGAACGCTTACGCCAATGCCGGACATCAGGCGGCTGCCTATAAAAATCAGCAGGTCAAGAACGCCGCCCCGGAACAGTTGACGTTGATGCTATACTCCGGCGCGGCCCGGTTCGTGGCCGAGAATATCAAAGCGGTCGAAGAAGGCCGTTATGAGGATTCGCATAAAGCGCATCTGAGGGCACAGGATATTGTGCTGTATCTGATTGATACGCTGGATATGAAATATGAAATTGCCCAAAATTTGTACCAATTGTATGATTACATCAATTTTCGGCTCAATGAAGCCAACCTGAAAAAAGATATCACGCAGTTGGAAGAAGCAAAAGGGTTATTGATCGAACTGCGGGATACCTGGTGTGAAGCGATGAAAAAGGCGCAGGCGGAAAATGGAACCTGCGCACCGGCCAATGGCGTGACAAAAGCCGATCATGCGGGCGCAGTCAAATTATCCCTGGCCTCGGTCACTGGTGACAATGCGTTGAGCGCGGAACAAACTGGCGCGGTGAAGTTGACCTTGCAAAGCATGGACAATATGCCGACAGGGAAGTGAGCAGCATGGAAAATCTTTGGCAGGACTACCACTTTTTGACTCGTGAAATGGCGGCGTTTATTGCCAGGCAGGAGCTGGACATGTTTTATGAGTTGCAAAACCAGCGTCTGGAATTACAGGCAATGATCGAAGAAACGGCTGACTTTTCCTATCTGCAGACCGAAGCAGGCAGAGAAATGATCCGGGAAGTGCAGAACGCAGATGCCCTGATGGCCACGCAACTGCGGGGGAACATGAACCGTCTGACACAGCAACGGCAGGTGCGGCAAGCCTATCATTCGGCTTATTCGGCGTCACAGAGCCAACGCGCTGATTTCTCCGGTTGAAATTTTCACACTTTTCCTTGCTTTATCTGGAAGAACTGATTATAATTGTGGCATAAAGTACCTTCTGCTTAGGTCCGTGGTTGAAAATCGATGCCAGTCGCAGGCGAAACGATCCACGTAAGGAGCCCAAAGCGGCTTTGAGCATGGTGCGGCTTAGAGATAAGTCCTGCCGGATTTCGATCCGAGAGAAGTAGTAGTGAGAGGCGATTGCCGGGTAGCAAACCTTCCAGCAGGCGAGTGTGGGGTCAAAGACCAGGTCGGCTAAGCAGGGTCCTTTAATTTCAAACAAGGTGAGGGGATTGGGGTAATGGCGTTCGAGGACAAAACACTCAAGTGCAAGGATTGTGGCAAAGATTTCGTATTCACAACCGGCGAGCAACAATTCTACGCGGAAAAAGGCTTTGAAAACGAGCCGGTTCGTTGCAAGGATTGCCGCGATGTTCGGAAACGTGGCCGCGATGGCGGAGCGCCGTCTGGCCCTCGGGAAATGTTTGACGCTGTATGCGCGCAATGTGGCGCGGAAACGCAAGTTCCGTTCAAACCGCGCAATGACCGTCCGATATTGTGCCGGGATTGCTTCACTTCCAACCGCGGTTAAATAGCGGCTGAGTTCCTGTTGGCAAACTGGATTCATACATGTTATCTATGTCCGGGCAGCGATGTCCGGACTTTTTATTGCCCGAGTTTTGGCTGGATGCTACTGGGTAGCAATTCTTTGAAAATCCAAGGGAATACCAGACAAAACTGTATATGTACAATATACAGCGGTACACGGGCCAGCATGGCCAATTTTCGCGGTTTACCGATTGAGCGCAGTGTGATAATTTAAGGATGCCGGCTGCTTACGCGGTCGGTATTTTTATTTTTTTAGGGAGGTTTTATCATGACGGGAAAGGTTAAGTGGTTCAGCGCGGAACGGGGTTATGGATTTATCAACCAGGAGGATGGCGAACAGGTTTTCGTGCATTATTCTTCGATTGACGCCAAGGGTTTTCGCTGTCTGGAAAGCGGGCAATCGGTTCAATATGATTTGGTGACCACCGAAAATCGGCCGGAAGCGATTCATGTCGTGAAATTATAGTTTATTCGCAGGAGTTTTGCCCTGCCGCGACGAATTATACCAACATAGATCATGAAAGGAGACTAAAACTCATGGCTATTAGTGTACGCGGCAAAAATCTCGACATTACTCCCGCATTGAAAGACTACGTCGAAAAGCGAGTCAAAAAAGTGACCAAGTATTTTGACAAAACAGGTGATATTGCCGTTATTCTCAAAGTAGAAAAAGGGCACCACCAAGTTGAGGTGACCGTCCCGGTGGATGGGATTCTGCTCCGCGGTGAAGAATCAACCTCAGATATGTATACCTCGATTGATCAGGTCATGGACAAAATCGAAAAGCAAATCGAAAAACACAAAACCAAGTTGTCCAAAAAATTCCGTGGCGGCGGTTTCCGTGCCGATGTGGCCTCGACGGTTGTAGTGCCGGAAACGGATGACGAGGGTATCGTCCGGACCAAAAAATTCGCTGTCAAGCCGATGGATCCCGAAGAAGCGATCATGCAGATGAATTTGCTGCACCACGATTTCTTTATGTTCCTGAACATCGAAACCGAACAGGTGAACTTGGTGTATCGGCGTAAAGACGGACAATTTGGTTTGCTTGAACCGGAATTCTAGACAGAGTCATTTCCCTTTGCAAGTCAAGCGAGAAGTTCCCCCGGCTGTCGCCCAGGCGATGACCGGGGGCTTTTTTTGCACTTTCCAGGGGACTCTGATAAAATATCTTAGATAGGCAAAGGAGTGATCAAGCTTGTTTGGTTTTTTGAAAAAATTGTTTGGTGATGATAACGAGAATGAAATCCGCCGCATGCAGGAATACGTGGACCGGATTAATGAACTGGAACCATCGTTGAAAAAACTCAGCGATGCATCATTGGCTGCCAAAACAGTCGAATTCCGCAACCGCCTGGCAGAGGGCGAAACATTGGAACTGTTGTTACCGGAGGCATTTGCCGTAGTGCGGGAAGCCTCGGTGCGGACGACGGGAATGCGGCATTTTGATGTACAATTGCTCGGCGGCGTGACGCTGCACGAAGGCAAAATTGCCGAAATGAAAACCGGCGAAGGCAAAACACTGGTGGCGACACTGCCGGTATATCTCAATGCATTGGAAGGCAAAGGGGTTCATCTGGTTACGGTCAATGATTATCTGGCCAAACGCGACAGCGAATGGATGGGACAGATCTATCGATTTCTTGGGCTGTCCGTCGGGTTGATCGCCCACGGACTTGATTTTGCCGACCGGCGGGCTGCTTACGCCGCCGATATTACCTACGGTACGAATAATGAATTCGGCTTTGACTACCTGCGCGACAACATGGTCATCTATGCGGAGCAGATGGTGCAACGACCGCTTCATTACGCGATCGTCGACGAAGTGGACTCGATTCTGATCGACGAAGCGCGGACGCCGCTGATCATTTCCGGACCGGGCGAGAAGTCGACCGATCTCTATTATGTGCTGGCCAAGGTAGTTCCCAAGCTGCGCGAAGGCGAAGATTATACAATCGACGAGAAGCTGCACACGGTGGCGCCGACGGAAGCGGGGATCGCCAAAGCCGAGCGGGCGTTGAACGTGAAAAACTTATATGAAAATGAAAACATGGAGTTGTCGCATCACTTCAACCAGGCTTTGCGGGCGCATGCCCTGATGCACCGCGACAAGGACTATGTGGTGAAAGACGGCGAAGTCATTATCGTCGATGAGTTTACCGGGCGGCTGATGTTTGGCCGGCGTTATTCCGACGGACTGCACCAGGCGATCGAGGCCAAGGAAGGCGTCAAGATCGAGCGCGAGAGTCAGACGCTGGCGACGATCACCTTCCAGAACTATTTCCGCATGTACAAAAAACTGGCCGGCATGACCGGGACAGCCAAGACGGAAGAACAGGAATTCCGTAAGATTTATGGGTTGGACGTTATTGTGATGCCGACGCATCAACCGATGGTCCGTAATGATTGTCCCGATGTGATCTACAAGACCAAACGGGCCAAATACAAGGCGGCGGTGAACGAAATCGCCGAACTGTATGCCAAAGGGCAGCCGGTGCTGGTGGGCACCACTTCGATCGTTCAGTCGGAAGCGCTGTCGGATATGCTGAAACGCCAGGGCGTGGTGCATAATGTGCTGAATGCCAAGTTTCATGAGATGGAAGCGCAGATTATCTCACAGGCTGGACAACGCGGCGCGGTCACGATTGCGACCAATATGGCCGGTCGCGGCACTGACATCGTGTTGGGCGAAGGGGTCCCCGAGCTGGGCGGACTGCATATCATCGGTACGGAACGGCACGAAAGCCGCCGGATCGACAATCAGTTGCGCGGCCGGTCCGGTCGTCAGGGCGACCCGGGTTCATCCCGTTTTTACCTGTCGCTGGAGGATGACCTGATGCGCCTGTTTGGCGCCGACAATATTTCTACGTTAATGGACAAACTGGGCATGGAAGAAGATGAGCCGATCGAACATGCGCTGATTTCGCGATCGATCGAACAGGCGCAGAAAAAAGTCGAAGCGCATCACTTCAATACCCGCAAACACGTGCTCGAATATGACGATGTCATGAATCAGCAGCGGGAAGTGATTTATGGTCAGCGCCGGCAAATCCTGCACGGCGAAAACCTGCGCGAGAATATTTTCTTCATGATCGACAAACTGGCTGACCGGGGCATGCAATTGTTTGCCGATGAGAAAGCACATCCGGAAGATTGGGACCTGGATGCATTGATCGAGTATGCCGAGGACTTGTTTGCGGCGTCGGGCGATCTGAAAAAAGCCGAACTGGAAACGATGAGCCGCGATGAGCTGCGTGAAGAACTGATCGATGCCGCCAACGAGAATTATGATCGCCGCGAGCTGTTGTTCGGCGCCGAAAACATGCGCGACCTGGAAAAAGTGGTCATGCTCAAGGTGGTGGACGCCAAATGGATGGAACATCTCGATGCGATGGACATGCTGCGTCAGGGTATCGGCCTGCGCGCCTACGGTCAGAAAGATCCGCTGATCGAATACAAGATTGAAGCTTTCGATATGTTCGGTCAGATGATTGAAAATATCCAGGAAGATATCGTGCGTTACATTTACCGGGTCAATATCGTGACTCAGGTTGAAGACCGTCTGGCCCAGGCGACCGCTGTGCATGGTGATGAAGAGCTGCCGAAGGAACCGGCCCGCAACAAGGATGCGATCGGTCGCAACGATGCCTGCCCCTGCGGCAGCGGCAAGAAGTATAA
>CAYLSL010000105.1:0-6525 GCA_964386615.1 uncultured Veillonellaceae bacterium | reverse complement strand
CAAACGCTTTCTGGCTGGTCGTGATGATCACGTCGATCCCAAGGTCTTTCATCGGCTCGGGCACGCCGGCGCTGGCGCAGACTCCGTCCAGAATGAACAGGGTATCATATTTTTTCGCCAGAGCGGCGACTTCGGCGACCTGGCCCATGACCCCGGTCGAAGTGTCGACGTGGGTGAGGGTCATCGCCGCATACTTGTTTTGCTTCAGTTTGTTTTCAATGTCTACCAGCGAAACCCGTTCGCCGGCCGGCGCGCTCAGGACATCCGGCACGATCCCCAGCGCCTTGGCCAGCGGCACAAAGCGCTCGCCGAAATAGCCCTGGGTGATGACGAGAACCGACTCGCCAGCCTTAACCGTATTCACCAGCCCCATTTCCATCGACAACGTTCCCGCGCCGCCAACTGCCACGACATGGTCGGCCTGGAAAATCGTCTTCAGACCTTGCAGACATTCCTGATAAATTTTCACGAACGGACCATAAGTATGGCCATAGGTCGGGCCGGCCAGGGCCTGCCGGATCGGTTCCGCCACCGGTGTCGGGCCGGGGATCATCACAAGGGGGTTTTGCTTAATCATGGTATAGAGTCACTCCTCATAAAAATTTTGCTTTCTGTTCATTGTTTCTCGCCAAACGAAGATTATCCTGCCACATCTTTACTCACTTTTTCGCGATATTCGACGATCAGCGGACAGCCTTTTTCACACTGGCCGCAGCCAAAACACTTGCCGACCTTACGTTTTTTACTGACGTATTCACCGGTGTCCGGCGTCTGCCGCTGCACGGAAACCTTGACGTAGAGCAAAGCCAGCAGGCAGAGCAGGGTAAATATATTGGCGAAAAAAACCGACGGACTGGCGATGAAATAGCCATACACCATCCACAAAAAGACGCCGACCGCCATCATCACCAGCCATAGCCAGGAAAGATCGCCGGTGGAACGGCTGCGCACCGTTTTTACGACCTGGGGGACAAAAGCGCAGGTCGTCAGCGCTCCGGCAACCATGCCGATCCATTCGATATCCATGACAGCCCTCACTTTTAAAAATCAGCCATTACTCGTGGACAAAACCCGGGTCATCCGGCGGTTCTTCCGGATCTATCCGGATATGATGCAGCGGATCCGGCACTTTATAGGCTTTGGCCAGCTCCCAGTCCTGGTCGAAAATGGCCTGCAATCTGGCGACAACCGCTTTCTCAGACACGACAATTCCCAGTTCCCGTCGCAGGTCGAATGCACTGCGGTCCAGGTTGAACGAGCTGACCAGGGATTTCGCCCCATCAATCAGCACCAGTTTGGAATGCAGCTTCAGCTGCTTTTGCCGCCGCACGCGGATGCCGGCCTGCTGCAGAATCCGCCAGGAAGAGAAGCTGTCCAGGATGTCCCAGTCACTGATGCCGTGTTTGCCGCCACAAAGGAACCGCACCCGGACGCCGCGTTTTTTCGCCGCCAGAATCCGACCGAGAATCGTCGTGTCGCAGAGTTTCGGATGCTGGATATCGAGGCTTTTTTGCGCCGAATCGATCAGTGTGGCCAGCGGATGGCGGGTATAGTTCGGACCCCAGATCAGACCGCTGCGCGGATGCGGCCGAAATGGCCGGTTGTGCCAGTCCGCCTCAAAGCAGTCGACCATTTCCTTCACTTCCATCGCGTTTTCGCTGATGATGCCGTAGTCACGGGTCTTGGCCAGGCAGGTCGGGCAGACGTTGAAGGTGGCAATCATCGCAACGCGGTCATCAATGACAAAACTTTTTTCATGCACGACCGCAAACCGATCCGGCCCCCATTGCACTGCCACGCCAGCCTGTTCCAGCTGTTCGCGCGTTTCATCGTTGACCCGGTCACCGCCAGAACGCTTTTCGTTGAGAATCACCCGGACGTCGACACCGCGGGCCACCGCATCAGCCAGCGCCTGAATCATATTCGGTTCGATCAGTTTGAACTGCTTCAGCCGGATCTTGTGCCGGGCCTGCTGCACAAAGGTAAACACCGGTTCTGTCCCGTCATCCGGCCCCACAATCAGGCTATGCTGGGAAATTTCCTGGTTCAGTTTCTTTTTCAACCCGCCGGCCTCCCTTTGATTTCCTTGTCACAACCAGCCCATGCCACCGGCAACCGCGCCGACGAGTAGCAGGATCAGCGGACTACAGCCTGTTTTCCAGTGAATCAGCGCTGTGCCGATAATCAATGCAAACAGGAGCGGGCCGGTCTGCATCGATTCGGCCACGATATAGGCGCTGGCAAAAATCAACCCGACCGCCAGCGGCGCCACCGCTTTTTCAAACACGCGCACCCGGAAGCTGTGCCGGAATCGCTCCAAAAAACGGACGGTGACAAAAACAACCAGACTGGACGGCAGATACATCGCCGTCGCGGCAGCGGCGGCACCAGCCCAGCCGGCCGCTTTGTAACCGACCAGCGCCACCAGCATCGAGCTGGGACCCGGCGCGGCCTGCGCCAGAGCATAAATCGCCGTAAAATCGGCCGCAGTCAGCCATTGCTGCGTCAGGACGGAAAATCGCTGAATTTCCGGGATCACCGCGTTGCCGCCGCCCACCGAAACCAGGGACAGCAGGCCAAAAAAGCCAAGCAGTTGCCAGATTGTTTCAGTCATGGCCGTCAGACCGCCTGAGGCTGAAATAACTCCAACCGAGCGCCGCCGGCAGCAATAATAGCAGCACCCAGAACATCGACCAGCGCAGAATGGCCGTAGACAAAAAAACCAGGCCGATCAACAGCAGCGGCCAGATGCCGGTGCGATACTCCGCAAGGGTCTTAAGACCCATCGACAAGGTCAGTCCGACTGCCACCGCCGCCATTCCGTGCAGCACCGACTGGACGCCGGGAAGATACTGATAGTGGAAATAAAGCAGGCCGAGCAGCAATACCAGCAGCAACGGCACCAATAACAGACCGGCAACCGCCGCAACCGCTCCGCCGGCACCACCGCAGCGGTTGCCGATACAGACGGCCAGATTCACCATGTTGGCCCCGGGCAGCAGCCGGCTGATCGCCAGAAATGACAGAAATTCCTCCCGGCCAAGCCAGCACTTCTTTTCCACCAGGATGTTAAAGGCATGCGCCGACAGACCGCCGCCAAAACTGAGCAGGGCGATCTGCAGAAAAGTAAGCGCCAGTTCCATTGGCCGGCGGCCTGTCTGCGGCTGCGAATTCATTACGGCAGGGCACCTTTGAAGAAACTCCAGATCGTGCTGTTGGCGTCGATATCTTTGGTGGTTTTGCCGATAAAACGTTCCGGCATGTATTGGTAGCCGCCCGGCCAGGTATGTCCGCCCTGCTCGACGGCCAGCAGCGTCACCGCCGCCCGGACCGGGCAGCCATTGAACGATTCGCGGCGGACCCGCATCCCGTCCTGCGGGTCGCGGTCCGGTTCCTGCAATATGACACCGTTATCCTTGCATTGATTGGCAACGGCCCAAAATTTGGCCGTGTCCCGCGCCGACAGTACAGTACCGAACTCTTCCAATCCGGCTATCGCGCCACCGTTCCAGGGTACGATCGGGTCGTCCGTACCATGGATAATCAGAACCGGTAACGGACGTGCCGGCTTGCAGACTGCCGCCAGTCCGGCCGGCATAGTACCGGCCACCGTGGCGATCCCCGCCAGACGGTCCGCCTGCTCGCAGGCCAGGCGCTGCGCCATCATGCCGCCATTGGATATGCCGGCTGCATAAACCCGGCTTTTGTCCACCAATCCGTCAGCGGCCAGTTTATCGATAGTCGCCAGCAAAAAACCTACATCGTCCGCCGTGCCATTCAGATCGTTCCAGCGACGCTCCAACGCGACCGGGTACACGACCATAAATTTCTCTTTGTCGGCCAGCCGTTCAAAGCCCCGCTGAGTGACCGTCACCATATCATCGCCAGTACCGCCGCTGCCGTGAAGAACCAGTAACAATGGCGCCGGTTTGACCTTGTCCATCCCCTCCGGACGATACAACCAATAACTGCGGCTACCGCCGTTGATCTGCAGTGTTTCCAGCACCGGCGACGCCAGGGACAACCCAGGCTGCAGCCAGAACAACCCGCACATCAAGAAAATTGCTAACCATCTCACCCGATCTTCACTCCTTTTGCATCCCATAGCGTATCCATATTGCAGTCACCACGCGAACCGGTTTTTGTCCCTGGGGCTGCCAGGCCGGATCGAACCGCCAGCCGGCCACATATTGCCGCGCCGCATCATCCAGCGCCTTTACTCCGCTGGAGCGAGTCACACCGGTCCGCCCGACCCGGCCGTCTTCCATTACTTCCACCTGCAGCAGCACTTCGCCGGCCACAGCGGCCTGCGCCAGTTGTGGCGGCAACACGGCCGGCGGACGTTCGCGCAGCCGGGGCGGTACGATGGCGTAGCCGCTGCCGGAGGGCAGTGACGCCGGCGGCGTAGCTGCCGGTGGCGTGGCCGGCGAGGTTGTCGGCGGCGGTGCGGCGGGCGGTGCTGCCGGTATTGCCGCGGGTGTTGCCGTGGGAGCTGCGACAGGATTCGCCGGCGGTGCGACCGGCGGTGCTGAAACTGCAGCTGGCGCTGCCGGGGTTATTGTCGACGGTGCGGCGGCCGGAACCGGCGGCACTGCCGCTGGAATTGCCGGAGTTGCCGGCGCCGTCCATACCCACTCGACTTTTGTTGCCGGCGGCGTGACCAACCAGAGTTCACCGACCCCCAGCAGCAAAAATGCGCCAACCAGATGAATCATGAGCGACACCGACACTGCGAATGCAAAGCCCCGCCGCGGCGCAGCCGGCTTGCTCATGGCGACGGTTCCACTGCGACCGTCAGCCGCTGCACACTCAGTTTGCGAAAAACATCCAGCACTTCGACGACCCGGCCATAGGCAACCGCCCGGTCCGCCCGCAGCACAAACCGGCTGTCGCGGTTTCCGGCCAGCGCCATCTGAATTTTCTCCTCCAGTGCGGCCAGCGAAACCACAGCATCGTCAAACCGCAGCGTGCCATCCGCCATCACGGTGACCGGCGTAGTCCGGGCCGTATCGACCTGGGCGGCGGAAGCCGCCGGCAGCGTGACCGGCAACACTTTCTGCTCGACCATGAACATCGTGCTCATCATAAAAAACACCAGCAGAAAGAAAATCACATCAATCATCGGAATGATCATCAAGCGGGGATTTTCGCTGATCCGCCTTTCCCGCAGCTTCATTTTCCCTGCTCCAGGGCGGCGGACAAGATGAGAGCCGCCGTTTCTTCGAGATCATTCAACACAACATCGAGCCGCATGCGGAAATAGCTCAATAGCGACAGTGCCAGAATCGCCACGCAAAGACCGGCAGCCGTCGCCACCAATGCTTCGCCGACACCGCCGGTAATGGCAAAGGGCTGGCCGGAACTGACATTCAGCACGTTGAACGCCCGGATCATGCCGACCACGGTTCCCAGCAGCCCGAGCAGCGGCGCCATTGTCACCATCAGGCTCAGCAGATCCAGCCGTTGCCGCAGCCGGGCCGCCCCCCGGTTGGCCATGTCTTCCATCGCCAGTTCCATCGCCCGGTTTCCCTGCTCCAGCCGGCAGAGGCCGGCCTCCGCCACCACCGCCGGCAGGTTCTGGTATTGACGCGCCAAGGCCAGCGCCGCCGGCAGATCGCCTTCGGCTAGCAGCGGGGCCAGTTGCTCGCGAAAAATCGCCGACCGGGCGGTTGCCCGGGCAAAAATCCGCAGCCGTTCGACCGCCACCGCCACCGACAGGATCGAGCCCGCCAGCAGCAGCGGCATCACCAGGCCGCCTTTTTCAAACAAATTCACCAGTTCAGTCCAGGATGCCATCTAATTTCCTCCTACACCGCGCTTAACGACCGGCGCCGACTTCGCCAAAAAACTGCCAGACGGCAAAATCCTGGCAACCATAGGTCGTCACCTGCCCGCGGATTAACGCCTGTCCTTCAGCCACCAGCAGGGTCCCGTCCAGATCGACCATCCGGTAGCTGGGATCCGACGGTTGGCTGAGCCAACGGTCCTGTTTCAGCAGCAGGCGACCGGACTGCGGGTCCAGCGAACCGGTCAGCCGGAACGAACCGGTCGGCACCGCCGGGTTATCGGGGTCCGGCGCAAAGACGAACTCGGCTTCCATGCGTCCCCCGCCGCCCGGCAGCGGCCGCAGCGTCAGTTGCAGACGGGTCAGGCCCTGGTTGCAGACATACGAACCATGCCAGGGCGCCGCCAAAAGACGCGGCAGTATCTCGGCCGCAGCCGCCGTCTGCCCGCTCCCTGCCAGCCAAACCAGCGTCGCCAGCAACACTCCCAAACGGCGTAGACGAATTTTCATCACAACACTCCCCACGCCAATGCTTTCTTCTTATATTTATTCCCCACATCCGGAGAAACTCCTCCAGTCCTGTCTATCGCCGTTTCATGGTATAATTAAATCGAGGGGGGATTTCATGACCAGAAAGGACACTTTGATTAAATACATCAAAACCTATACGATCCTGCTTATCGGCTCCATCATCGCCGCCTTCGGCCTGGAGGAATTCCTGATCCCCAATCAGATCATTG
>CAYLSL010000104.1:0-6568 GCA_964386615.1 uncultured Veillonellaceae bacterium | reverse complement strand
GGGGACGGTTCCTTTGCTCCACGTACGTGGAGCAAAGGAACCGTCCCCCTGCTTCGCGTCTGCTAAACGCAGAACACCGCGTAAAGCGGGACCGATCGGATCGCGTTCTCAAACCCAAAGTTCCTGGTCGAGATCCTTATGGAATACGTACTCCCGTACCGCCCCACAAACTGCGCCAAACTCTTGGCCCGCACATGAGCCGCGGACTTCACCTCAATAGGAACAATACCGCCGCTGCGATCCTGTATCACAAAATCCACCTCCGCCTCGCCGCGTGACTCCCAATAAAACGGTGTGTAGCCGCTCGTTGTCAGCGCCGAGCAAACATAGTTTTCCGCCAGCGCTCCCTTAAAGCCCTCGAAACTCGGCGTGTCCACCAGCACAGCACTCGGCGGAATGCCGAACTTCGCGCAAAGCAGTCCCGTATCCGTCATATACACCTTAAAGGACGAAGCTTCCTGATAAGCCGATAGAGGCAACTTCCCCTCATTGACCTTTACACACTTGATGATCACGCCCGAAGCCTTGAGCCAATCCAGCGACGTTTCATACTCATAAGCTCTTGCGCCGCTTTTAATGACCTTGTACTGAAATTTATGATTCTCCTTTGCCAACTGCGCCGGGATCGAGCCAAAAGCAGCCATGATTTTCGTAGTTTCCATCGGTGTGGCATATTTGGCCATGTCGGCGATATAGACATCATTGATCGTTTTTTGCGCCGCCAGAACAAAATTACAATCCTGCTTCTCGATATATTCCAGCACCGGCCGCGGCATACCGCCCGTTACCAAATAAGTCCGGTACATATCCATTGCGGTGGCGTGCAACGAAAATGAAAGATTTGACTCAAACGCCTCGCGAATGAGTTCGGATAGCCTTTTCTGCCCCAGGGCCCATAAAAACTCCTCAAAATCCAGCGGATATAACGTCAGCAGATCGACCTTGCCCACGGGGAAGGAAGAGTTTTCGCGATTCACCGCAATACCCAGCAAACTGCCAGCAGCAATGACGTGAAATTCCGGCGCGTTTTCGCAAAAGTACTTCAGCGAAGTCAACGCCCGTTCACAAGCCTGAATCTCATCAAAAAACAGCAGCGTATCCCCTGGCAAGATCGTTTGTCCGGACTGCGCCGCAAGCTCTCTGACCAGGCGCACTGGATTCAAGTCTCGTTCAAAAATGGCGGCAGTTTCCCGACTATCCTCAAAATTGCAATAAACAGTGTTCCTATAGTGCATCTTACCAAAGGAAAGAACCGTGTGAGTTTTGCCAACCTGCCTCGCGCCATACAGCACCAGAGGCATTCGATCAGCGGAATTCTTCCAAGAAGTCAGTTTTTCAACAATTTTTCGTTTCATAAAGTGTGATCACCTCACACTTATTGTACCACGAAATGTCAAGATCTCTCCCAACACAGGGATGGCATACATTCGATCTAACGGACGGCTTTAGAAGCAAGGGGACGGTTCCTTTGCTCCACGCACTTTACATCGCAAAATTCCTACACTATAATTATAAGTAGTACTTGTAAATAAAAGTAAAGCGACGGTGAGCGAGTATGACAATTGCAAAAGTATCGGAAAAAGGGCAGCTAACACTCCCGGCCGAAATTCGCAAAAAGTTAAACATCAGCCGTGGCAGCTATGTCCGGATCGCAATCCACGGTTCCGAAATTCGTCTTATTCCCGAATGTCAAAGCATAGCGGCGTTGCGAGGAATGGTTAAATGCGATAAAGAGCAGGACTTCAATAAAATCCGGCAGCAAGTAATGGCAGAAGTCTCGCATGAGTAAAACAAAAGAGCTCAAAGGCCTTGACGCCAATATCATCCTGAGATTTTTGACCAATGATATTCCCGCACAAGCTGAACGTTGCGAAAAACTGTTCGAAGAAGTACAAGAAGGCGCTATTGCTGTTTTTTTAGCCGATATCACCCTGGCTGATGTCATCTGGATTCTGGAAAAATACTACAAACTGCCTAGAACTGACATTCGTCTGGCGATGAGGCGCATCATCGAACTGAAGGGCCTGCAATGTTCAAACAAATCGCAAGCCCTTGCCGCTCTGGACTATTATGTTGAAAAAAACATTGACTGGACTGATGCGTTTATGGCAACGCAACTGATCGCCAAGGGCATTTTGGAGCTGTACTCATTTGATAAGCATTTTGACAGATTGGAAGGATTGACGAGAATCGAGCCTTAAGAAAGCGTGAAGCAGGGGGACGGTTCCTTTGCTCCACGAACGTGGAGCAAAGGAACCGTCCCCCTGCTTCGCTAATCCACCAGGAACTCTTTGATAATTTGCTTCAACGCCTGACTATCGTCAGCCGACAATTGCCCCACGACTTCACGGAACCTTGATTTATCCAGAGCCCGAAGCTGATCCAGCGCCACAAATCCACTTACATCAGCAACCGATATTTTATGCCGGGTCGGCAGACCCAAATCGGTACCGGTGACCGGAGCCGCCAGCACGGTGCGAAAATGCCGGTTAGCTTCGGTTGGCGAGATTACCACGCAGGGCCGAACCTTCTGCATCTCAGCACCCTGGGTCGGATTCAGGTCAACCCAGTGGACGCTATACTGAACCATTCAGGTGCTCCTCCAAGATATCCAGATCCAACGAATCTTCATAAATGACCTGATCATCCTCTGCCATCCGGGTAGATGCCAATCGAAATGCCTCTTCCCAGCCTTGCCGCACCGCCTTGACCGGCGTCAGCATAATTTGTCCGTCGCGCACTTCCATACGGACTTTTTTCTCGATACCGCACAGCTTGAGGATGTGCGCAGGGATTCGGATTCCCCGCGAATTTCCAATCGAAACAATATCCGCTTCCATGGCTCAGTCCTCCAGTATTCACATTGTAATTACATTATAATTGACTCCCACCCAGTTGGCAATAGCTTAGAGAAGCAGGGGGACGGTTCCTTTGCTCCACGTACGTGGAGCAAAGGAACCGTCCCCCTGCTTCTCACAAAAGTTCGCGACACGCCTCAATCTGTTCGCGAAACTCAGCCGATATCGCATGCCAATCCAGCACATCCACGCGAAAAGGCAGTTCCGACTCAGCAAAAGCTTCCTCCAGCAAATGCATCCGTCCAAGTGGAATTTCCGCCTCGCCCACGACCACCAGATCAAGGTCCGAGTGAACCTTGGCGGTCCGCTTCACCCGCGAGCCAAAAGCATAGACCTTTGCCTCCGGCACATGCTGCTGCAAAATGTTCCTGACTTGTTCCAGTTGTTGCGGCTTCAGATCCATCAGCGGCTTTTCGCCTCCAGCCGATTCAGCAAATCTTGCGCAGCCTGCTGAAAATCGCGCGCCGACGCAAAAACGGCAGCGGCTTTGTCGGCATCATAAATGTGGCTGGTTTGATTACGCATTTTTAAATAGTGAAACCAAGCTGCCGGAGCATCCAGTAGACCTTGTTCGAATCCTACACGAAATAAATCGCGATTGTTTAAACTATCGACTTTTTCCAGGCCGAATTCTTCCAAATAGCGCTTAAGCATTTTCCACGACAGCTCAAAGGTAAACTCAAACCGCTGGATGACTCCGTCCCGGAGGACAACTTTCTCCGGCATGGTTTCAGCCAGCGGATTATGATCATATATTTCAAAAGCAATTTTCAGCGCTTCCACCGCTTTTTTCAAACTTCGCAAATCCAGCATGCCGCACCTCCACGACCCCATTTTTTTCTTTCCCAGCCTCTCTCTGTAACGCGTGAAGCAAAGGAACCGTCCCCCTGCTTCGCTAAATCCGTCTTATCGATTGCGTCTTGAGCCAGTCGGCAAATTCCGCTTCGCTCATCCCGCCGCTTGCCAGCGCCAACACCGCTTCCACCGCAGAGGCTTCGGATGCAATAAGTTTCCAGCCGTTCAAGGCTAAGAAAATGTAAGCAGCCAAAAAACCGGTCCGCTTGTTGCCATCGATAAAAGGATGATTTTGCACAATTCCGTATGCATAGGCCGCCGCCAAGTCAAATACGGTCGGCGCTTCGTATCCCACTAAATTTCGCGGCCGGGCCAAAGCAGAGGACAGCAACCCCCGATCGCGAAGACCATTTTTGCCGCCATGCTCGGCAATTTGTTCGGCGTGAACGGCAATGATAACCCCTTCAGCAATCCATTGCCAAGAATTCACCTGGCAAGCTCCCGCAAAGCGTTCCGATATTCCGCCATACCCTCGCGCGCCACCGCCATCTGTTTTTCAAACTCCGGGTCATATGGCGTTACAGCGTAGCCCTCTGACGTTTCCGTCAAAAACACACTGTCGCCTTTCTTTACTTTAAGCCTCGCCACGGCTTCTTTCGGCAGAATTACCCCGATCGAATTGCCGATTTGTGAGATCTTCGCCTTCATATAATCACCGCCCCTGTTGTTATAATCAATGTTATAACAACAGGGGCGGTGCGTCAAGCCGATGCAAAGGAACCGTCCCCTGCTTCTTCCGTTTTACAGATCTTTCTTGACCGTCGATCCTTTTTTGTCTTCGAATGCTTTGCGCAGCACGCCGTAAGTATAGTCCAGCCGCAGGAAAAAGACCGCCGGGCCCGCGCCGGAAGACCGCATGATATCCAGCACGATCGCATTGACCGGATCCTGGCCGACCGGGAACAGCCATATCGTCTTCTGCTCCAGATAACGTCCGGTCCGGCGATTCGCCGGACCATATTTATCTGAGATATCCCGGGCCAGAGCATCGAAATTCTTCAGAATGTCGTCTGTCGGCGAACGTAAAAAAACCGTGCCATCAAAAAACTTTCCTTCATAAAAACCGAACGCAATATCAGCCGGCCGACCGGCAAACGTACCTTTATAAATGAATGTCTGCAGTTCTTTTTCCGAACCGCCGGCTGAAACATAGGTAAAGCCGCCCCGTTCCTGCAGCAGTTGCTTCAATGCTGCCGGCGACGTATTCCATTCGATGCCGAGAAACCCGTCAAGCGGCGCCACCCTTTCGGGCGCGGCAGCGGTCGTTGGAGCAGATCCCCCGCCCGTACCAGGCGCAACACCGGCCAGCGACACAGACTGTCCATCGCGCCAGACGACGATCTTTTGAACCGTAGGCGCTTGCTGAACCTGCTGCAGAAATTTCGGCACGCTGACCACCGGCTCACCATTGAACTCTCGAATCACATCGCCCAGCCGAAGCCCCATCAGGTCGCCGGCGCTGCCCTTCGGTACCGAGGCGACGACACAACCGGCAGTATCCGGCAAATTCAGACGCAGTTTGTCATCGGCATAAATCGGACGGATTCCGATACCCAGTCCCGCCGCTTCCGCCACACTGCCGCCCAGCGACACCAACAAAATACAGACGAGACAACCCAACCACCAAAGACGTGATGCTCTTCCTGTTTTCATCCGCTACCCTCCTGTCTATGGCTGGATCAACTGCGGCAATTTTGCCTGAAAATCCTGATAAAACAACTCCGGCGTCACCTGAAATGCAGTCACAAACGCATCTTCCGGCCGAACCCCCTGATGAATCAGTTGGTAATAATATACGACCCCGTCGAACCCTTGTTGATCGGCCAGATACCAGACCATTAACGTTGCCATGTTGTAGATCACGCCGCCTTTTCCCTGCTGGAACATCGCGTTCCAGTTCGTAACGACCTGCGCCACGCTGGGCAAGGGTCCAGCCTGACGCAACCTGCCTTTTACCCCCTGAATGTATTGGGCAAAAACACCTTTGCCGGCCTGATGCAGCGCCAGTTTTTCAAACAGTTCGGCCGACCCCTCGGTAATCCATTTGGGCGTACTGGTTGTCGCCAGCTGCCGCTGCGCCTGGTGAAACAGCTCGTGCGGCAGGGTGGAAGCGAACCCGTCGGCATAGTGACCGTTGAGAATGACCACCGGGCGGCTATTGGAACTCATCCCGGCCGACAGTTTCGCATATTGGGCCGCTTCTGCCGGTGACGCATTGAAATAATGCATCAAGGCGCGGGCATATGATTCTTGCGTCGTAGCCACCCGAATCGTGACGATTTCCGGCAGAATCAGTTTGTAGCGGGTAAAGAGCTCGCCAGTCACCCGGATCGACTTCCAGACCTCGTCCATCACCGGCTGGGGCGGATGGTTTCCCTTATCCACCAGCAGCGTATACCACTGCGCGGCAAAGGCAGAGGATTGAAAGACTGCCACCAGCAATGCAACCAAGACCAGCAACCGAAGCTTTCGCGTCATCCTAGCCCGCCTCCGCATCTGATTTTTATTGAGCTTCACTCTGGATTAATTTGAGGGGACAGTTGCCAATTAACGTACCAGCAAAACAGCCAAGCCCAGGTACTCCTTCAGTGCCAGCGCCGTACCGCGCATCGCGGCAGCGGAAGGAGCCCAACTTAGCGCATTCCAGTAATCCTGGCGCGACGTGTAATAGCCCACCGGATATGGCGTCGCCAAAACGCCGGCCCGGTTGAACTCGGCCAGCGAACGCGGCATATGAAAGGCCGACGTCACGAGAACTGGCCGCTTATAGCCGCGCAGCCGCATCATTTCCGCGGACATTTTCGCATTTTCCGTCGTGTTCAGGCTCTTGGGCTCGATGATGATCTTGTCCGGCG
>CAYLSL010000103.1:0-6605 GCA_964386615.1 uncultured Veillonellaceae bacterium | reverse complement strand
GGGCGATTACCGGCCTTACGGCAGGCATCGTTGATTTGAGCAAGATCGTGCCGGCAGCAAAAGCGTAAACTCGGAAGGTTAGTTAAGGCAACGCTGAAATCTAGGGGAGCCGCTGAATAATTCCGGTTGCTGAAGATTACGGTCTTGATTCGCAGCGATTTGCTGCTGTAATTTTTCGGACGCGCATAATACTCCGTCCAGTCGTTATGCGCTAAAATCAACTTCCTATTGATTTTCTTCGAAAATTTTTTGCAGCTTCATCGGCGAATTCTACGATCGTAATCTAAGGCAATCTCCATTATTTCAGCGACTCTCCTAATTCTTCAGCGCTCTCTTCAATGCTATACTCTCTATTCTTTAATCGTGATCGGTTGTCAGGGAAATCTTGACGCTGATCACTTTTTTTATTTTCGAAACAAAGAAATGTTGGTGTTTTATCGAATAAATAGCATATGCTATATTGGCAAATATAAATTATATATGGTATCATAATCACAAAATGACAAGGGGGCAAAAATATGGCAGAGGTAAAATCGGCGGAAGAACTTGTGTTGTGGTTCGAACAAATATGTCGGGAAGATGTGGCTTTGGTCGGAGGAAAGTCTGCTTCACTCGGGGAGATGACCGCACGGACAGGGGTACCGGTGCCTTATGGTTTTGCCACGACTGCCCACGCATATCGCGTTTTTTTGTCGGAAACCGGCTTGGATAAAAAAATTGCCCAGATACTGCAAGACCTGAGCGATGTGGAAGATAGCCGACAACTGCGGGCGATCAGCGCGAAAGTGCGTCAGGCAATCGTAGATGAAAAACTGCCGGCTGCATTTGAAGCGTCGGTTCGCAGCGCCTATGCACAATTGGCGGAAAAGGCCGGCGAAGCAGAACCTTTTGTAGCTGTAAGATCCAGCGCAACTGCAGAAGATCTGCCGGACGCCAGTTTTGCCGGACAGCAGGAAAGTTATCTGAATGTGCGCGGCGCCGATGAAGTGCTGGAACGGGTCAAAGAATGTTATGCTTCGATGTTCACTGACAGGGCAGTGTACTATCGAACCAAGAAAAATTTTAGCCATACTGAAGTGGCGTTGAGCGCTGTTGTTCAGATGATGGTTTTTTCCAAAGCATCCGGTGTCATGTTCACCGTAAATGTGATCAATGGCAGCGCTGAAAACATATTGATCGAAGGTTCTTGGGGACTGGGCGAATATATTGTTCAGGGGACGGTTACTCCCGACTTGTTTTGGGTCGGTAAGCAGGATTTGGCAATCGTTGACCGCACGGTGCACGACAAGCCGATTCAATTGCGCAGACGGCCCGGCGGCGGAGTGGTGGAGCAGGAAGTACCAGCCGAGTTGCGCACGGTTCCGGTGCTGACTGATGATCAGATTCAGCAGTTGGCCCGCTATGCCCTTGATATCGAAAAACATTACGGTTGTTATATGGATATGGAATGGGCGCTGGATGAACGAACTGAAAAGGTGTGGATTTTGCAGGCCCGACCAGAAACAGTGTGGTCGAATAAGCTTAAAACTGTGCAGACGGCAAGTCAGGAAAAACCTGAGCAACATAAAAATGAGGGGGTTGTGTCAATGATTAGAGAAGCTGAAGCAGCACCGGCTATGGAAAGAACAGTTCTGGTGAAAGGATTGCCGGCTAGCCCCGGTCGAGTCAGCGGCATTGCCCACGTGATTCTGTCGCCGAATTTGATAGATAATTTTAAGGAAGGCGAAATCTTGGTCACAGAAATGACAGCGCCCGACTGGGTGCCGGCGATGAAAAAGGCTAAAGCGATTGTCACCGATTCAGGCGGAATGACCTGCCATGCATCGATTGTCAGTCGTGAACTGGGTATTCCCTGTGTAGTCGGAACCAAGAGCCGCGGCACTTCGGCGACTACAAAAATTAAAAGCGGTATGCAAATTACGGTCGATGCCACCAATGGTATCATTTATGATGGAGTAATCAGTGACTTGATTGCAGCGCCGCGTCCGGCGGAAGCCGGCCCGGGATTTGCCGTTGAAACGTTTCCGGTAACCGGGACGAAAATCTACATGAACCTGGGCGACCCCGATCTGGCCCAGCGTTATGCACCATTGCCCAGCGATGGAATTGGCCTGATGCGGGAAGAGTTTATCTGGACAACCTTTATTCACGAGCATCCGATGTACTTGATTGAAATGAATCAACCGGACCGGGTGGTCAACGTTCTGGCCGATGCCTTCCGTAAAGTAGCGCAGGCAATGGCGCCACGTCCTGTCACTTTGCGTTTCAGCGATTTTAAATCTAGCGAGTACCGTGACCTGAAGGGTGGTGACAAGTATGAACCGGCTGAACCAAGTTCATTGCTTGGTTGGCGCGGGGCGTCACGTTATTACGACCCCAAGTATATTGAAGCTTTTCGCCTGGAGTTGCGTGCCGTGAAAAAAGTGCGCGAAGAATACGGTTTCAATAATCTGCATGTGATGATCCCGTTCTGCCGCACGGTGGAAGAGGCGGCAAAAGTCACTGCGCTGATGGCAGAAGAAGGATTGCAGCGCAGTGCTGACTTCAAGGTTTGGCTGATGGCTGAGATTCCTTCCAACATCATTTTGGCTGATCAGTTCAATCAATATGTCGATGGATACTCGATCGGTTCGAATGACCTGACGATGTTGATTTTGGGTTGCGATCGTGACAACGACAGTGTGGCAAAGATTTTTGACGAGCGAAATCTGGCTGTGAAGCGGGCAATCCGACATCTGATTGAAGTTGCCCATCGCGATGGTAAAACGGTATCGATTTGTGGACAGGCGCCGAGTGTCTATCCGGACTTTACCGAATTTCTTGTCCGTAGCGGCATTGATTCGATTTCGGTCAACCCGGATGCTGTAAAGTCAACCAAACATTGGGTGGCGCAAATTGAACAAAGAATAATTTTGGAGAAGGTAACTGGCAGGGGAATGGCAGAAAAGAGCGAATATACATGGTAGTCTAATTGCGACGAACTCGAGAGGGGTGTTTTTCATTCTACTGACGCCTCGACAGGAAAAAATTATTGAAATGGTCAAGGAAGGCGGTCCTTTGACCGGGGAGCAACTGGCAGAACGACTGGGGGTAAGTCGGGCTGCATTACGCCCGGATCTGGCGATTCTTATCATGTCCGGCGTACTTGACGCAAGGCCGAAAGTCGGATATTATTACACAGGCAAGGGCGCTTTTAGCATGCTGACTGAAGAAATTGCCCGCTATCGTGTGCGCGATATTCAGTCGGTCCCCGTTGTCGTTTCGACAACGACCAGCGCTTATGATACCATCGTTACAATGTTCCTCGAAGATGTCGGTTCGGTTTTTGTCGTCGAACCCGGCGGCGTCTTGAAGGGCGTTGTATCAAGGAAAGATTTGCTCAAAGCGGCGATGGGAAGTCGTGATTTGCAAAAAATTCCGGTGAAGGTATTAATGACGGGAATGTCGAAAATGATAATGACTGATCCTGAAGAGCCGGTGTTGACTGCGGCGAAGAAAATGGTGGAAGGCGAAATCGACAGTCTGCCAGTGGTTCGCCTGTTAGGTCCGGAGACGGAAAAGGCTTTTGAAGTGGTTGGTCGTGTAACTAAAACCAACATCACCCGTTTGCTTGTCGAAATGGGACAGGGAAAAAGGAGGTAACCGTCATAGCCAGTTTGCCTATCATTTATGCATTATCCGACTCCATCGGCGAGACGGCGGAAATGGTCGCCCGCGCTACCGCCAGTCAGTTCGATTCGGGCAAATTTGATATTGTCCGGATTCCTTACATCACGTCGAGTGTGCAAATTAAGGAAACATTGCGTGAAGCTTCCAAACACACCTGCATCATCTGCCACACGTTGGTGTCGCCAGAATTGCGGGAATCCTTACTGGAAGAAGCCAAAAAATATAATTTGCTGACAGTCGACATTATGGGTCCGATGATTCGGGCAATCCAGGAAGTGTCTGATTTGACGCCCAAATTGAAACCCGGTTTGATTCATATGTTGGATCAGGATTATTTCAAGCGGGTGGAAGCCGTTGAGTTTGCGGTAAAATATGATGACGGTAAAAATCCTTGGGGTCTGTTGAAAGCGGACCTGATCTTGGTCGGGGTTTCCCGTACCTCAAAAACACCGCTCAGCATGTATCTGGCGCATAAAAAGATCAAGGTGGCCAATGTGCCACTGGTCCCGGAAGTTCCGCCACCGGATGAATTATTCCAGGTTTCGCCGCAAAAAATCGTCGGTCTGGTCATCGATTCCAGCAAGCTGAATGAAATCAGGGCAGAGCGTTTGAAGATCATGCGTCTGCCGCCGGATGCGAACTATGCGACACTGAATCGTATCGGCGATGAACTGGAATATGCGATGAAGATCATGGAACGAATCGGCTGTCCAGTCATCGATGTTTCGCACAAAGCGATCGAAGAAACGGCCAACACCATCATGGAAATCGTGTTCAAGAACAATCGTTGATTCAGAGTGAAACAAACATGACAAAATCCCGGCCTTGGCGGCCGGGATTTTTAACTGATTTTTATGATTTGCGGAATCGCGGCTTAATTATTGACAAACTCCTTGGTTTCCACATTATATTTGACACTGTCGGAGGAAACAGTAGCCAGTCCGGGCTGAATTACCTTCACGTTGCCTTTGAACACGGCAATTTTGCTTTTCCAGTTATAGTCGACTTTGTCTGAGGTGATCTGCAGATCTGTGCGCTGAAAATCAGCGCCGCCTTCAATCATTGCAATATCTTTACCAAACACGACATAGGCGGATTCTCCTTTAAAGGTGACGTCGTATTGTTTGAGCAGCCAACCGCCAGTTCCCCAAAACTCGAGGGTTGATAGTTTGACCTGGGCTTTTTCGCCGGCAATAAATCCGTTTTCAACGTTGATGACAATATTGCCGCTGATTACATATTGCCCGGTTTCAATATCAAAGTATTGCTTGTCGGCGCGAAAATATTTGTTGTTGACTGCCGCAAAACTGGTTGAGGCAAAAGACAACAGAACCAGTGCGACAACCAGTGCGATCCGGTATTTTTTCATTTTGACGTTCCTCGCTTTCTTGTTTGGTTATATTATACCAAATTTCTTGATACAGCGTCTTGCGATAAAAAACTGGACAAAATAGAAGGATTGTTAAGAAATCTAGCGAATTAATATCAGCACTATGATAAAATATTCACTTCCAGATGATTTTGTCGAAAAACTGCGTTCACAGGCTGACATCGTATCGGTGATCTCTGAATATGTTCCGCTGAAAAAAAAAGGACGGAATTTTTGGGGCTGCTGCCCGTTTCATCAAGAAAAAACTCCTTCGTTTTCGGTCGCACCGGAAAAAAGTTTTTTTTACTGTTACGGCTGTCAGGCAGGCGGCGATATATTCCGTTTTTTGATGCGGATGGAAAGCATCGGCTTTGTTGATGCGGTAAAATTGCTGGCGCAAAAGCTGGGTGTGCCAGTGCCGGAAAAAGAACAATCGGAAGCTGAACGGGCCCGGGAACGGGAGCGGGAAGAAATACTGCAGGCCAATGAACTGGCCTCGAATTTTTTTCAGGCTTGCATGACTAAATCGGCGCTGGGGGTCAATGCCCTGGCATACTTGTCGAATCGCGGCCTGACAATAGAACAGTCCCAAGGATTTGGCCTGGGATTTGCGCCGGATGCCTGGGATAAATGCTCCACCGCCTTGCAAAAACGCGGCGTTTCGCCGGATATTCTTGTCAAGGCAGGACTGGCAATTCCCCGGCCGCAAACCGGCGTTTATGATCGGTTCCGCAACCGGATCATGTTTCCGATTGAAGATATTCGGGGACGCGTGATTGGTTTTGGCGGGAGGGTCATGGATGACACCCAGCCCAAATACCTTAATAGTCCTGAAACGCCTGTGTTCAATAAACGCAGAGTTTTGTTCAATATTTCACGGGCCTATCGGTCGATCAAGGAAGCTGGGGTTGCCGTGGTCGTGGAAGGCTATATGGATGCCATTGCGCTGTCCAGCAACGGGATACAGAATGTCGTTGCCTCTCTGGGAACGGCGTTTACGCCTGATCAGGCCAGAATGCTGCTGCATTATGCGCCGGAAATCGTATTTGCCTATGACAGCGATTCGGCGGGGCAAAATGCGACATTGCGGGCATTATCGATCGTGCGTACCAGCGGCGCCGTCGTGAAGATTGCCTCTTTCCCTGATGGCAAGGACCCGGATGAAGTGCTTCGCAAACATGGCGTTGCCTTGGTGCGGGAACGGATTGCCAACGCGGCTGGATTGCTTGATTTTCAAATGGAACAGGCACTCGCCGGAATCGATTATTCCGATCTTGCCGGCAAAGTGACAGCAGTTGGCCGGGCTGTGCCCTATTTGGCAATGGCGGACAATTTGGTGGAAGTGGATGCGCACATTGCCCGTCTGGCAGAAAAATTGGCAATCGATGAAAATTCGATCCGCGGTGAACTGCGACGCGAGCGAGGACAAAAAGAACCGCAACGATTACCGACTATGCAGGTGAAGCGAAGTGCGGAGTCGAAACAGGCGCTGGCCGAAGAAATTGTTCTGCGACAGGCGCTCGAACAGCCGGAACGGTTTAGTCTGATTCAAGGCAGTCTTTCACCA
>CAYLSL010000102.1:5170-6643 GCA_964386615.1 uncultured Veillonellaceae bacterium | reverse complement strand
CACATCGCCGGAGCAATCAATGTTCCCCGGCAAAACCTGCTGGAACCGGACAACCTGAAAAAACTGCCGACCAATCAGCAAATCGTCATCGTCTGTTATGACGGGCATGCTTCCAGTCAGGCAGCCCGGCTGCTCAACCAGCTCGGCTATGACACGCTGGCGCTAAGAGACGGCATGAGCGTCTGGTCGGGCGACACAAACGTGATTGGCGCAAAAGCCGTTGCCTGTGACGTTCCCGAACGAACGACCGCCAAGCTGAACGCCCCGCTGAACCCCGGCCCCAGCACGGCCGCCACCTGAGGGTAGTAGCATTTTGCAGCCGGTTCGGCTGCTATAAAACAAAAATTCTGATGCAAAATCATTATGACCGAAGAGAGGATTTGGGATGCGAAAAATCAGTCGGAGAACTTTTCTACAGGCAGCGGCCGGTTCGGCCGCAGTAGGAATCGCCGCCCCGCAGCTCCTGGATATTAAGGCTTTCAGCGCTTCGATCGCCGATACGCCGGTTAGTAAAATCCCCAGCTATTGCAACGGCTGCTCGACCGGCTGCCCAATGTTCGCCTACGTCAAAAACGGGCGACTCTGGAAAGTCGAAGGGCATCCGGTTGGAATGAAGAATTACGGCACTTTGTGCGCCCGTGGACATGGCATTGCCGCCGACCTCTATAACAAGGACCGGGTGCGACAACCGATGAAACGCGGCGCCGACGGAAAATTCCAACCGATCTCCTGGGACCAGGCGTTCAAGGAAATCGCCGAAAAACTTGCCGCAATCATCGACAAGAACACCGGCAACTCGGTGGCCTGGATGGCGCATGGCGGCAAAGACACTTACGGCGCAATGTTTCTTGATGAAATCGGTTCTCCCAATTTCATCACCCACTACTCCACCTGCTTCACCTCCAAGACCAATGCCTGGGACAAGATGGCCGCCAATCAGCTGACGATCGACATCCGACGCAGCAAATACATGTTGTTTGCCGGTCGCAACTACGGCGGCGCGATCATTCCTGCGGCAATGAAACAGCTGACAGAAGCCCGCGCCCAGGGACGCAAGATCGTCGTCGTCGATCCCCGTCTATGCGAACTGGCCAAAATCGCCGACGAGTGGATCCCTATCCGTCCCGGCACCGATCTGGCCTTTTTCCTCGGCATCGCCCACACGCTGATCAGTGAAAACCTGTATAACAAAAACTTCGTGCAGAAATACGTATTCGGCTTCGAGGAGTTCTGGGCAGCCAACCGCGACTTTTCGGCGGACAAAGCTGCAGCCATCTGCGACATTCCGGCAGCCAAAATTCGCGAGATCGCCCGCGACATGGCCAAAAATGCGCCGGCCGCGTTTCTGGACCCCGGCTACCATGGTCTGCACAACCATTACATTAATAGTACCCAAATCGCCCAGGCCAATGTCATCGTCAATGCCCTGCTGGGCAACTTCTATCAACCGGGCGGACTGCTGCCCACTGCCCG
>CAYLSL010000102.1:0-5070 GCA_964386615.1 uncultured Veillonellaceae bacterium | reverse complement strand
CTTACCAAAGCGATGAAAATCGATGACCTGTATCCGTTTACCGTCGAGGATGAAATCCAGGCTGCGCTGGCTCCGCTCGGCATCGACAAGAGCCGTTTGCAAACCGAAGGCTGCATTGAACTTTCCACGCCTTTAAAACCAGGATTTCCGGAAAAGGAAGGAAAACCAGCCTGCGGCACCTTTACCGGCAAAATCGAATTCAGCATCGGCGCATTCAAATTGCATGGCCGTCCCGGCGTGCCGACCTGGGTTCCGCCGCTGGTCAGCCCCAAAGCCGCGGATGAGTTTCGGTTGATCCACGGCAAGCAGCCCTGGCATTCCCATTCGCAAACCAACAACACGCCCTACCTGCTGGAAATGACCAAAAGCTATAACGGCACCTGGATGTGGATGAACCGCAGCCGGGCCGAAAAATTGAACCTCAAGAACGGCGACACGGTGACCGTGGAATCCAAAATTGAATACCCGGGCCAATCGGCCCGCATTGTCAAAAAGGCGATGCAGGTCAAAGTGACTGACATGCTCTACCCGGAATGTGTCTGGGTGCCGTCTGCTCATGGCTGCTTCTCGCCCAGTATGACCTATGGCTATGGGAAGGGCGCCAATTATAATGACTTTGCCGCTTCACGGGTCGAATCGCTGTCCGGCGGTTGCATGGTCCAGGAAGTCATTGTCAAAGTCCGGAAGGGGGCAATCTGATGCCCAGTTACGCCATGTTGATCGACGCGGCCAAATGCACCGGCTGCGGCGCCTGCCGCGTTGCCTGCCAAATGCAATGGCAACTGCCGCCGGAACGGTTTTACAACCGGCTGGAATTCCGGGAAAAAGGACAGTACCCGAAAGTCAAACAGGAGATCTATCCCGTCCAGTGCATGCACTGCGACAATCCGCCCTGCCAGGAAGTGTGTCCAACGCATGCCACCTACAAGACAGCGGACGGCATCGTCCACGTCAACCCGCAAAAATGTATCGGCTGCAAAATGTGCATGATGGCCTGTCCTTATGACGTCCGCCAGACCAATGAAAAAGGCATCGTCGAAAAATGCCGGTTCTGCGACGATTATATTGCCAAAGGCGAACAGCCGCCCTGCGTCACCACTTGTATGAATACCGTCCGGGTTTTTGGCGATCTGGACGATCCAAACGGCGAGCTGCGCCGACTGCTTGATGAGAAGCAGGTATTCACCCTGCTGCCGCATAAAGGCACCAAGCCGCGTATCTTTTATGTCAGCAAATAATCCGGCTGCCGCCGAACTCTTCGGATTATTGTCAGCCTTCTGGCAACCACCGGATGAATGTTTCTGGAACAATCTGGCCGATGGGTCGGTCGATGCGGAACTCGCCAATTTTTCGCAACTGGCCGGCTTTTCGCCCCCTTCTCCTTCACCGGCCTTGTTCCAACAAAATTTGCCTGCACTGGATGCATTGAAACTATTCTATCTGCGTTGCTTCATCGGCATCGGCAAACAGTCGGCCCTGCCTGTCGAGTCAATCTATAAAAAATGGACGGAGGACCCGACCGCCAGACTGCCGATTGCCGGCAGCACCGGGTACCTGATGGGCGATCCCGCCCTGCACGCCCAATATTTGTTGAATCATTACCAACTGCAGGTTCCGCCGGATTACCGCATGATGCCCGACCATCTGCTACTGTTGCTGGAATTACTGTCATTCCTGCTGGAGAATCGTCCGCTCGCCGAATCGGCTCTGTTTCTGCGTCAACACTTAGATTGGCTCGATTCCTTTGCCGTAGCGCTCGAAGCAATCGACGCTGAAAATCCGCAAGACGACCATGCCAAGCGTTTTTACCAACTGGCGCTATTCCGGCTGAAACAATCGGTTCAGTGCCAATTGGCAAAATATGACCCAGTTCAATAATTTGCAAGAAAGAGGGAGGAATCACAATGTTTCAATTCATGAACAAAAAACTTATCACCTGGGTAGCCCTGCTCGTAGTCGTTGCGTTTGCCGCCGGCTGCGGTTCGTCACCCGCCCCTGCGCCGAAACCGGCAGCCCCGGCTGCTGCGCCGGCCGCTCCTGCGATTGACAAAGTCGCCGAAACCAAAGCTGCTGCCTGGGACGGGTACAAAAAAGTTCTCGCTGATGTAAGCGGCAAAACATTCCCGCTTGATCCGGCCAAAGCCAAAGAGCTGCTCACCGGCAACGAGAGCAAGTATCTGGTGATTGACCTGCGTTCCGCCGAAGATTATGCCAAAGGGCACATCAAAGGCGCGGTCAACATCCCCTTGGCCCAACTGCCGCAAAACCTTGACAAACTGCCGATGGACAAGACGCTGATGCTGTATTGCTATACCGGTCAGACTTCCGCAATGGCGATGGTGCCGCTCAAACAATACGGCTACAAAGTCGTTTCGATTTCGCGCGGCTTCCCGTCGGTGGAAAAAGCCGGCTTTGCTGTTGACACTGCCGCTGTCGCCTTTACGCCGGTCGCCGCCAAAGCACCTGCCGATGCCAAGGCAGCTGCAGGTCTGGACGGTCTGAAAGAAACCCTCGACGCCCTGGTCAAACAATTCGCCGCCAAAACCCTGATCGTTCCCGGCAAGGATGTCAAAGCGCTTGTCGATGCTGGAGCGGACAAATACCACATCGTTGACCTGCGCGCCGCTGAGGACTATGCCAAAGGCTATGTCAAGGGCGCTGTCAGCGTGCCGCTGGCAAATCTCGCAGATGCGATGAAATCGTTCCCGAAAGACAAGACGATCGTCCTGTACTGCTATAGCGGTCAAACTGCCGCGATGGCAACCGTGCCGCTGAAAGCCGAAGGGTTTAAGCTGATTTCGATTTCTACCGGTTTCCCCGGCGCTGAAGCTGGCGGATTCGCCGTCGAAAAGAAATAATCTGTAACCGTCAAAATGATGAAGGGGCTTCTTGAACGAAGCCCCTTCCAAGCTGCCAGTCACAGCTTGAGGAGGAATTCTCTATGAAATATCGAACCGCGCTTGGTTTGTTTGCCAGCCTTATTGCTTTTGGCCTGATCGGCACACTGTTCTTGCTGTTCAAAGGCCATCACATCATGGGCACAAGTCAACAATTCCCCTGGGGATTGTTGATTTCAACCTATGTCTTTTTCGTCGTCAGCAGCACAGGGCTCTGTCTGGTATCTTCAATCGGTCATGTGTTCGGTATCGCGCCGTTTCACGCGGTTGCCAAACGATCCGTTGTCCTTGCGATCATCACACTGATGGCCGGCTTTCTGGTCATGGGGATCGAAACGCCGCAACCATTACATATGCTATACATGATGGTCAGCCCAAACTGGACATCGGCCATCTTTTGGATGGGCAGTTTGTATGGCGTCTATCTCGTGTTCCTGTTCGGCGAATTTTGGTATATGATTATGCGGGAAAACCATGCCAAAGCGCGGTTGTTCGCGATGCTGGCATTCTTTTCGGCAATTGCAGCGCATTCCAATCTTGGCGCTGTTTTTGGATTCCTGCATGCCCGTCCCTACTGGGAAGGACCTTATATGCCGATCTACTTCATCTTATCCGCCTTATTGTCCGGCTCGGCGATTCTGATCCTGTTGTTTTATCTGCATGAAGGAAAAGATTCTTCGTCACCGGTCGTACCGGCCATTGCCAAATTGTTGACCCTGTTCCTTTCCATCACGATCTTTTTCACCATCTGGAAAGTGCTTACCGGTCTTTACGGCCATGTTCCCGGCAAAGCAGATGCTTACAGGGCGCTTTTGACCGGGCCGTATGCCCTGAACTTCTGGTTGCTGGAAGTGGCTGTGGGCATGGTGATTCCCTTGGTCCTGTTGTTGCGAAATAAGACCCGCAAAGCTGCCTTTACCGCCGCAGCGCTCTCTATATTGGGCATATTCTTCATGCGCTACGATTTGGTCATGGTTGGTCAGGTAGTCCCGCTGGATGTAATTGATCAATTGCCTTTGCCTGTGACCTTGCTGAAGTATACACCGACTTGGGTGGAATGGGCCGTGGTATCGCTGGGCATTGGCTTTACCGGACTTTGTTATCTTCTGGCGGAGAAACGGTTTGATCTGAATTCGCCGGTATCCGGACCCCATAAAACAAGCGCCTCGATATCCGACCATGCGAACGTAGTCGGGTAGCAAATCCAAGAATCGCCAGAACGGATGCTTCATATTGTACAGAAAAAGCGGGGTTGCCCCCGCTTTTTCTGTACCCCTTATATTTTCCAGGCCAGCAACAGTTCCGTGCCTTCATTATTGTAGGTCATCTTGTCACTGACTGAAAGCATGATCGGAATCCCCCGGCCCATTCCGGCATCTTCACCGTAATGGAACAATTCCTCCGGTTTGGCCCGCAGCCGCCGCAGAATCGCATTACCGGCAAACCCCATCCGTGAACTTTTGACCCGTATGCTCAGCCTGTTGCCAATCCGGCGGAAGCATATCTCGGCCCGGTGTTGGCGCGGAATCCCGTCGCGACATTCCAACGCATTGGCCAAGGCTTCATGAACCGCCACTTCTTGCAACGAATGGGGCAATCCGGTTACTTCGGACAGAATCCGGGCAATTTCTCCCTTTAATCTTTGATAGTCGCCATAGCCATTGAAACGCAATACTTTGGGCCAGCCATCTTGCCTCAGCAAGACCTGCGGCAACGCATTAACCCGCAAACAGACAGCTGTCGCATCATCCCTGCAGGTAGTGTCGCTCGACAATCGCCGCAAACAATCCAGCATGGAAGGGTAATCGGCGACCGGAATATCCTCACGCCCATTCACCAAGTCTGCCAGACCGTCGGTCAAAAAATAACAGGCGTCGCCACTTTCGATCGGAATCGCATGCAATTCAAAGCTCTCCTCTGCATCGACGCCCAGATACAATCCGGGTTTTTCGACGATGCCCTGGATAGTATGCGTCGCCAGCCAAATCGCAGGAATTCCGGCACAAACCCAACGTAGTTCTTTCAGCTGCAAATCCAACTCGAACGCCAGTGCCCCGGCGAAGGTTCCCTCATCGAAATACTGGCCGACCCGCTGGTTGATCCAGCGCATCTGCTCAGCCAGCGGCAGATCCAGTTCATTGACTTCCCGCAGCAGCACATGCATCGAAGAAGT
>CAYLSL010000101.1:2179-6663 GCA_964386615.1 uncultured Veillonellaceae bacterium | reverse complement strand
CAGGCCGAAACTGCCAACCCCCAGTAAAAGCCCCATGTAAAAAGCGATTCGTAGCGGCAGTTTGGAGTGGGCCGTAATGCCGTCCAAAGCAAAGTGCAACATCTTGCCGAAAGAAAACTTGGATACACCGGCCAGACGCGGTGGCGCCACAAATTCGACGAAAACCTGCCGATAGCCGATTGAACTGATGATCCCCCGGATAAATTTGGCCCGTTCACGAAACCGCCGGAAGCTGAGTACGACTTTGCGGTCGAGCAGCCGGAAATCGGAGCCGCCTTCAGTAATATGGATTTTGGAGATGACATTGATCATCTTGTAAAAAAACCGCGACGTCAACTTTTTGAGCAGCGAGGCGCCTTCGGTGTCCTTGCGGATGGTCTGGACGATCTCTGCCCCCGCCTCCCAGTGCGCGATCAGCTCCGGCAGCAGGGCCGGCGGATGCTGCAGGTCGCCATCCATCGTGATCACGGCATCGCCATCGGCATTTTCCAGTCCACAGGTCAGCGCGGTCTGAAAACCATAATTGCGGGCCAAAATCAGCGCCCGCACCCGCCCGTCCTGTTGAGTCAGCCGGTCAAGCACCAGCGGCGTCGCATCACGGGAACCGTCGTCGACAAAAATCAGTTCGAACCGGTACGGCAAGGGCTCCATATAGCGGACAATCTCCTGATGAAGCACGTTGATGTTGTCCTGTTCGTTATAAACCGGCACCGCAATCGAAATCAGTTTCTGCTTTGTTTGTTCCATGCAACCGTCCCGTTTCGTTTATTTTTCAGCGCTGTCGATCCACCGACAAGTCCGGCCGCAGCACCACCGCGCCGGCCTGATAAATCGGCTGGATTTCGTGCTGCTGTTTTTCGGTGTTCAGAAGAATCAATACCCGGATACAGAGCGGAATCCCTGTTGGACAATCAATCTCCTGCGTACCGAACAATGGCACCTCGTTCCAGCCCATCTCACGGGCGGCTGACGCCGGAAAAGCCGCATTGAGGTCGGGCGTGGAACTGAAGATGACGGCAGCGATGTCGCTTGGTTTCACCGCATTGGCTTTGGTCATGGCCACCAGCAGATTCTTTGTCGCAGTTCTGACCGCTTCCGGTTCGTTGGCAATGGCGGTCGTCGCACCGCGTACGCCTCTGAGCATTTCGGTTCGCCTCCTCTAGTTGCCGCTGAATATGCAGCTGGGATCTTCAGCCATGTAGTCGCCGCCGGATGCATGCCAGGCCCGGGCCCGGCAGCCGCCGCAAACATTTTGATAGCCGCAGCAGCCGCATTGGCCGCCCAGGCTGGAGGTCCGCAATTCCAGGAACAACGGCGACTCCCGCCACAGCTTTGCAAAGCCGCCGTCACGGACGTTGCCTGCTTTGAGCGGAAAATACGGGCAGGGCTGCAAATCGCCGTTGGGCAAAATCACGCAGTAGGCGGTGCCGGCGATACAACCCTTGCTGAATCGCATCGGGATGTCCTTTTGTGCGGCGATCCGCATGAATTGCGGTGCACAGGTCGGTTTCAGCTCAATTGACACTTGCCGCTGCTTATCCAGAATGTCGGATAACAAGGCCTCCTGCCGCTCGACCGGCAGACTGCGGTCTTTTATATTATCGCCGCGTCCCGTCGGCACCAGAAAAAACACGTGATGCGCCACCGCGCCCCATTCGATAGCCTTGTCGGTAATCGCCAGCACTTCAGTCTCATTCCAGTCCATGACCGTGGTATGGACCTGGAATGGTAAACCGGACTCGCGGCAAACCCGCATGCCTTCGACGGTAGCCGTCCAGGCGCCAGCTGACTGGCGGAACCAGTCGTGCCGCTCGGGTGAAACACTGTCTACGCTGATACCGGCTGCCGCCAACCCCGCTTGCTTCAGTTCGGCAACCTTTTCCGGCGTCAGCAGAATTCCGTTCGTGCCGAGCACCGGTCGCAGTCCGATCGAGCGGGCATATGCAATCAGCTCAAGCAAGTCAGGCCGCAGCAGCGGTTCGCCGCCACTGAAGACAAAGATGCGAAAGCCGCAGGCAAAGGCATCGTCCAACAACCGCTTCCCTTCGTCCGTCGTCAATTCGTCGCGCAGACAGTCCCCGGCATCGCGGTAGCAATGCAGGCAGGAGATATTACAGGCTTGGGTCGTATTCCACGAGATCAGCATACTATTTTACATCCTTGGCCGGGTCTTGCCAGAAACAGGCCGGGTCATCGCCCCAGATGTCGCCGTCCACCGCCGCCCTGATCCGGCAGCCGCCGCACAGCTGATTTTGCGTACACTTGCCGCACTGGTTGTTTAGTTGTTCCGGCTTGGTTCGCAACCGGCGCAAGATGCCGCCGTTTGCTTCAAGATCGTTCCATATCTCACTGAACTTGCGTTCGCGCACATTGCCCAACGTCAGGTCGCTCCAAAACTGGCAGGGATGCACGTTGCCCAAATAATCGACATCGGCCATCCGGTCGCCGGCGGAACAACCGCCGTGCATTTCCAGCAGTTGGCGGACTTCATCCACCCGCTCCGGATTGGTGCGCTGGATATAATCAAGCAAATACAGACCATCGGCATGGTTGTCGGTGGTCAAGATCTCGATTTCTACGCCCCGCCGGTTAAAATCAAGCGTCTTATCGATCAGGAACTGACAAATATCCCGCTTTTCTTCAGTGGACAGGTCCAAATTTTTCATGTCGCTGCCACGACCAGCGTAAACCAAATGATACATGCAAAAACGATCGACTTTTTCCTGCTCGATGATATCCATCACCGCCGGCAGGTCATGCTTGTTGATGTTATTCAAGGTGAAGCGGACGCCGGTTCGGTTGCCGGCAGCCTTGGCAGCGCGAATTCCGGCGATTGCCGCCTGGAAAGCGCCCTGTTCGCCGCGGAATTCATCATGAGTTTTCTCACAGCCATCGATACTGACCCCCACGTATTGGAAGCCTGCTTCTTTGATCAACTGTGCGGTAAAATCATCAATCAGGGTTCCGTTTGTCGACAAAACGATCCGTAGGCCCTTTTCCACAGCATAAGCCGCCAGTTCAAACATATCGGGTCGCACCAGCGGTTCACCGCCGGAAAACATCAATACGGGAACTTTGGTCTCAGCCAGGTTGTCAATAAACGCCTTGCCTTCTTCGGTGGTCATTTCATTGACGCCAGCGGACTCGGTCGCTTCGATATAGCAGTGACGACATTTGAGATTGCATTGGGAAGTAATGTTCCAGACCACAACCGGCGACCGGTCGGAGGAAAATTGCAGCAATCCGGCCTGCATTGGCGATTGGCCATGGTGCTGCCGCATCACATTGGAAATCGTGGCTGTTCCGCATAACAATTTTGTGAACCCTATCAATTGTATTCCTCCCTGCTATTGACCCTGCAACGCCTGAACCGGAAACTGAAGAACGAAAGTGGTACCCTTGCCGGCTTCACTGGTAACCGCAACCGTAGCGCCATGTCGCTCGATGATTTCCCGCGCAATTGACAACCCAAGGCCAGTTCCGTGATTTTCCCTCGTATGGGCTTTATCTACTTTGTAAAACCGTTCCCAGATGAACGGCAGATCAGCAGCCGGAATCCCTGCGCCATCATCGGCCACGGTCAACATCACGATGTTTTCCGCCAGTTGCAGGTCAACCGTCACCTTGCCCTGCGCCTGCGTATATTTTAGCGCATTATCAAGCAAGATCAACATTAATTGTACCAGACGATCCCCATTGCCGGGAATAGGCGGAATCATTTCGCCATGTTTCCAGACAAGTTCCACGCCTTTGTCCGCATATTTTCCCCGTACCATATCGACTACGTTGTCCACAACTTCAATCAGCGGAATCGGTTCCAGCTCCATGACAAACTGCTGCGCCTGCAGCCGGCTCAGGTCGAGCAAATCACTGATCAGGCGCTCCAACCGCTCGGTTTCATTGACAATGAGATTGGTAAATCTGGATTTTTGGGACGGATCGGTGACTGTACCGTCCCGCAAGGCTTCGGTATAACCGCGGATAATGGTCAGCGGCGTACGCAGCTCATGTGATACGTTGGCGACAAAATCACGCCGCAGCTTTTCCAGCTGCTCGGAGCGAGCGACAAATCGGCCCAGTTCCTGTGCCAGTGTATTGAGTGACTGCCCGAGCTGGCCCACTTCATCTTCACTGGTAATCCTGACCCGATTATCGTAGCGCCCCTCAGCCATGCACGCCGCGGTTTCTTCCATTTCACGCAGCGGACGGACGATGCCGCGGGAAAGCCGCCGGACAATAAACAGCGTCAATGCCAGGGCCAGCAGCCCAATCAGACCGATTGCCATGTAAACGCGCATCAGAAAATCATTGACACCCTTTACCGGCGCATTTAAAATAACCGCTCCGGTTATCGCACCATTTACATTGGCGATCGGCACAGCCACAATCATCATATCTTCGCCATAATAAGGGTGAAAAAATGTTCGCGTCATCTCCTGCCCGGCAAATACCGGTTCGATGTGTTTGATCAGATTGCGGATTGC
>CAYLSL010000101.1:0-2079 GCA_964386615.1 uncultured Veillonellaceae bacterium | reverse complement strand
GTCAAAAAATACTGCCGGATCAGGGCGGACGCGCCCACGGCAAACCCTGCAAGTATCAGGGCGACAACCAGCATGAAGTTGACGAACAGTTTGGTTTGCAGTGACGGTTTCACGGCTTGGCCTCGAATTTGTAGCCGACACCCCAGACGGTCTTGATATCCCAGCCGGAATCGTCTTTCACTTCTAATTTTTGGCGGATTCGCTTGATATGGGTGTCTACGGTGCGGGTATCGCCAAAATATTCATAGCCCCAGATCGATTCCAGCAACTGCTCACGCGAAAAAACCCGGCCCGGATGCGAAGCAAGATGCCACAGCAAGTCCATTTCCTTGGCGGTCAGCTGTACAGTATGTCCGGAAGATGTCGCCGCATATTCCTGGCGATTGATCGTCAATTGGGCAAAGGATAGAACGAGTTCCCGAGTTGCCAGCTCCTCGCCGGAATGAGCCATCCGCCGCAGAACCGCCTTCACCCGCGCCACCAGTTCCCGCGGGTTGAACGGTTTTGCCAGGTAATCATCGGCGCCCAGTTCCAGCCCCATAATCCGATCTTCGTCTTCAGTTCGGGCCGTCAGCATAATGACCGGAACCTGCGAGAATTTACGGACCTGACGGCATACTTCCATTCCATCGAGCACCGGCATCATAATATCCAATACAATCAGGTCCGGCTTCATCTGCTGGGCCTTGAGAATCGCTTCCGCCCCGTCAGCAGCCTGCTCCACGGCAAAGCCTTCCTTGGTCAGATAAATTTCCAGCAGTTCACGGATTTTTTCGTCATCATCGGCAACCAATATCTTCGACTGCACCATTCTGCATCCTCCAGATTCCGCAAAAAGCTCCCGGAGAGGCTCCGGGAGCTTCAATATAGACTGAGATCAAATATTTTGCAGGGCTGCCAGCAAATCCTTGCGGGTCTTGTAGCCGGTAAAACGGGTCACTTCCTTGCCGCCCTTGAACACAATGAACGTCGGCACCGCTTTGACATTAAAGCGGCTGGTCAGCTCCGGCAGTTCATCAATATTCACTTTTGCCACAATTGCCTTACCGGCCAGTTCCGCCTCCACCGCTTCCACTTCGGGACCGGCCATTTTACAGGGGCCGCACCAGGAGGCCCAAAAATCAACCAACACCGGCTGATCAGCCTTTAAAAGTTTCTCGTCAAAAACCGAGTCATTGCCTACATTAATTACTGCCATATCAGACACCTCTTTCTCATCCCCCCTCCGGGGGGGTCTGTTTTAATTGTAAGAAAAATTTGCGTAAAAGTCAATCTCGGTTATAATATATAAAACTCTCTATAAAAAATGCTTTACTGATGAAAGGATGTTCTGGCATGGATATGATAAAGGCTCTGGAAACGAGGCGCTCGGTGCGCAAATATGCGGCGCGTGAAGTCGAGCGGGAAGTCATCGAGAAACTGATCCAAATGGCAACGCAGGCACCAAGTGCAATGAATGCCCAACCTTGGGTTTTTGCCATTTTCACCGACAAAGCCAAACTCGAGGAGTATTCGACCCGCGCCAAGTCTATCGTACTGGAAGGAATGCATGAACACCCGACGCTGGAAAAATACCGCGGCGCTCTGTCAAAACGGGGGTTCAACATTTTTTACAATGCTCCGGTATTAGTCGTAATTTATGCCAAACCGGAAGGACCGGAACCGGAAACCGATGCCTGTCTTGCGGCGCAGAACTTCATGCTGGCTGCTCACAACGAAGGGCTGGGAACCTGCTGGATCGGCTTTTCCCGCTATTTGCTGGACTCACCCCAATTCAAGGCAGAAATCGGCATCCCGCAGGAATATGTGGCGGCTGCACCGATGATTCTCGGCTACCCTGCTGTCGACCATCCGCCCGTCCCGCGAAAAGCGCCGGAAATCTATTACCTATAAGACAAAATAACAAAAGAGCGCGTGTAAAGTCTAAACTTTAAACGCGCTCTTTTTATTTGGCTGTGAGTGATCAATAAGCCGGGTTCTGTGCCGCTTGCGCGGTAGCGATCATCTGTCTGGGCCGCCGATTGCCCGGCGGCTCTAGCGACGCAACCCGGAAGGTTCAGCGGGCCGCTTCATCCCTTC
>CAYLSL010000100.1:0-6929 GCA_964386615.1 uncultured Veillonellaceae bacterium | reverse complement strand
CCTTCCGCAGCAACCTGTGCCTGCTTCGATCCGCTGCTTACTTCGCCCATCTGCGTCACGGCGCGGTCGATCGAACTTTTCCCCTCTTGCGCCGCCGTAGCGGTCTGCTGCGACAACGTCGCCATTTCACCAGCCGTTGCTGCTACTTCTTCCATGGTTGCCGAAATTTCTTCCACAATGGCTGAAGTTTCATTCACTGCACCGACCTGTTTTTCGCTGCCCATTGCCACTTGCTGAATCGACTGGGCCACGTTGTTGGCAGCTTCCGCCGATTGCTGCGCACTGGCGGTCAGTTCTTCGGCCGAAGAAGCAACGTGGTCGGAAGATTGGGCAATTTGTTTCAACAAGCCGCGCACACTCTGGGTCAGTGCGTTGATTGCGGCGGCCAGTTTGCCGATTTCATCCTTGCGCCCCAGCAGTTCCGGCGGCACAGTCGCGGTAAAATTACCTGCCCCCAATTGCGCCAGATCATCAACGGCGATCCCTAGCGGACGCGTAATCCTGCGGACAACATAGAACATAACAAAGAGGCTGATTACCAGTAAGATTAAGCTGATGCCGCCAATCAACATCTGGGTGCGGGAAATGGCTTCCTCTGCCGCTTTAACCGACTGGCCGGCAAATAATATGCCGATTGGCTTGCCGGACGGTCCAATGAGCGGCATATAAGCCGTAATATAAGGTTGGCCAAGAATCGTCGCTTTGCCATGAAATTCTTTGCCATCAGAAAGCACTATTTTGGCAATCACCGGGTCAAGCTGGGTTCCGACTGCGCGTTTGCCGTTTTGTTCGATCGTGGTAGAAATTCTCACATCGCCAAGAAATACGGTAAAATCTGCGCCAAACATTTTTTTGACCCGGTCTACCAATTCCATCTGGTCGAGGTTATAGCCGACCGATGCTACGCCAACCACTGTGCCGGCGGCATTTTTGATCGGAATACCGGCCCGGGCCGATAACTTGACGACCGTGCCTGGTTCGACAAACGCTGCGGCCGTCCCTTTGAGTGCACTGACGACATTAGCCTGATTGGTCACGCTGTCACCGCTTTTGTTCGGTTCGTGAACACGGGCGACCACGATGCCGTTGGCATTGGTTACCGTCATAAAATCAAACTTTGCTTCTTTCACCAACGGAGTCATCAATTTTAATACAGCAGCCGTATCATTGGCAGAAACAGCAGCGGCAAACCCGGGATAAGAGGCCAGCAACGATCCTGTAGTCAGGGCATCCTGCTTTCGCCGCTCAATTTCTCCGGCCAGTCCTTTTAACGAACTCTCTGTTGCCTGCAGGCCTGTTTCGTTGACATAACCGTTAAACTGTTTGATCGAAACGCCTGCCGCAACGCCAACAAGCAACAATACCACCAAGATAATCGGCAATAAAATCTGATTACGAATCGACATAAAAACACCTCCATCATCCTGGCACTTTCCTACTCACACTACAGTTCTCTCAAAGGATCACGCATTAGCTAATTTCTAAAATTTACCACATAATTCCCGTAAGTTCAAGCATACTGCTTTGTGGTGATCCTTGGCAGGTGAACCAAACCCCTGGTTATATTGCCGTCCAGCCACCATCCACCGTCAGCGCCTGCCCTGTCATATAATCGGCTGCCGATGAGGCCAGAAACAATGCAGCCCCTGTCATATCCTCCACTTGTCCCAATCTGCCGGCTGGCGTTTTGGCCAACAATGGCGCCTGGGCTTTTTCATCCCCCAGTTTTTCCCGATTGATGTCTGTAATCACATAACCCGGACACAAACAGTTGACCTGAATCCCATAACGGGCCCATTCACTGGCCAGCGCCCGGGTCAGATTCACCACCCCGCCTTTGGCTGCGCAGTAAGGAATTAGACCATTGCCGCCAACCAGTCCTAGAATCGAGGCGATATTGATGATTTTGCCGCTTTTTCGCGGAATCATCACCTGGGCTGCTGCCTGGGCACAAAAAAACACACTCTTGAGATCCAGATCCACCACCCGATCCCATTCCTCCTCCGACAACTCGATTGCTCTGCGGGTAATGGCAGTGCCGGCATTATTCATCATAATATCGAGTTTCCCCCAGTGTTCAACTACGCGACCGACCAATAGACGAAACTCTTCTATCCGAGTCACATCACACGGTGCAGCCATCGCCTCGCCGCCAGATTCCCGTATCACCTGAGCCGCCCGTTCACAATCCGCTGCACTGCGACTAACGACGACGACCTTGATTCCAGCCGTCGCATAGGCCAGTGCAATCGCCTGACCAATCCCGCGAGTAGCGCCTGTGACAATCGCGACCTTGCCAGCAACAGCCGCTTCCAAAATACCCATCTAGGCAAATCCCCCTTATCAATCAACACCAGCCGAAATTATCCAATTGTTCACATAATTCTATAACAGCAGGCCTTTCTCCTGTGTGAAGAAGTCAACACCAACAAAATAATCAGCGAAATTGTTGTTTTTCACAACAGTTTCGCTGATTTCATTGTTAGTTCTTAGTAAATTTACAAAAACCAGACTGGTTGCTGAATACTATACAGCAGATATTTTGTGTCGTTCTCCATCCAGTGCATAGATGAACTTGGAATTCGCCGCCTGAACAAAGCCCTTGAGCCAAAGTTCATAGTAACTGCGCATCGCGGATTCGTCTGCTCCGGCACGCTGCCAGTTGGGCTGGTGGAGTGAAATCACGCAATCCCCGGCATCACAAGGCATGCCGTTCAGGTAATAGTCGTTCAGCGCTTTCAGGATTCCCTCTGCACTCTCCAGATCGTAACGACCGGTCTGGTTTGCTGCTACTCCCGTCTGTTTGCCGTGTTCGCTGAATGCCCGGCCAATCAGGTCCTCGGCGGCGCCACCGCAGGTGTCGGTTAGTTCTTTGATGAAAGCGGCTTCCCGGCTCTCGGCCAGATTGATCTGACGTTGCAGCCAGCCATGGATATTATCATGGGCAATCAATTCAGCCAAGTCACGATCCGGCAGCGGCTCTCCGTAACTTTGCGTCACTTGGTCCCACAGTTCATCCGCTGTTGCACCGCACATCTCGCTAACTTTTTCCCGCAAATATTCCTGCCGCTGATTAACCAGTTTAATTTTCCCATACAACCAGTAATGGATCGGTCCAATAAATGCACTCATTATGCTTTCCCCCTCAATGCCACTTCATTTAATGCTGTAACCAGTTCTTGAACCATCAGACCATGAATTCCGGCTGCTTTTTCCAGAGCTTCACCGGTAGCGGACGGGCAGCCGAGACAGCCCATGCCAAAGCCGCGCAAAACCGGAATCGTCTGCGGATAAACCCGAATGATATCGGCAATCACACTTTCCGCCGTGATTGCGTCGCCAAGAACCAAGGTTCCTTCCGTCAATGCAGCCGGCACCGGCGACAATTTTTCTGCCGTCGCCACTGCTACATCCTTTTCAGGAACAACAACCCCGGTTCCGCCGAACTCCGCCATTACGTCTGCCTGAAACTTGGCAAACCCGATTCGGTCGATAAACTGACCGACCCGCTCTATGTCGGCAAACTTCTGATAGTATCGGACTACGATATCAATCAACTGGAGCGTTTCGTCATAATCAAGGCCACCGGCCAGCTTATCCGCCAGACGCGGATGTGAGCCGGCGCTGCCACCCACATAGACGTCCCAACCGGCATCAGTGCCAATCACGCCGACATCTTTAATAACGGACTCGGAACAAGAATTTGGACAACCGGACACGCCAAACTTCATCCGTGACGGCATCTCTTTCTTGATGTAACGCCGGTCCAGTTCCAGACCCAGTTTTACGCTATCCTGCTTGCCGCGTTTGCAAAACGCAGTACCCGGACAGATCTTGACGCTGCGGACGCAGTTGGCAAATCCCATCGCCGGCTGCATGCCCAGTTCGGCCCACACCGATTCAATGTCCTCCGCTTTCAGATTTGTGATCATGATCCGTTGAGCGGAAGTCAGTTTCAAAGTTCCTTCGAATTTGCGGGCAACGTGCGCGTATTTTTCCAGCGTTTCCGGCTTAACGAATCCGCCGGGCAAGTGCGGCGTCACCGCATATGTTTTATTTCCATTACGAATTTTTTGCAGGTTTGCACCTTTAGGCAACATGTTTCATTCCTCCTGGTATTCATTGATGCTTTCTACTCATAGCTTACCGCAACGACAGGTAGAATGCTGTGATGTAAATCACAGCAAATGATTTTTTACAAAAAAAATAACCGGTCCCGCTTCTAGCGAAAACCGGTATTGCTCATTATTTAACAACAGCCGCCCATTTTTTTGCCGACAGCAATTCGCGCCATCAACTTTTTTATGAACAGTATTTTCGACAGTTCAATTGTGATATTGACCAACTCTAGCCCGCGCGGTATATAAACCGTCACACCCTGCTCCTGGTGAATGTTAAAGTCCGATAATTGTTGCGGCATACCGAACCTGACCGCCGGCGCCTTTACCTTCATCTGCCTGTTTTCGCCTTCCAGCGGCGGATGGTCAAGAAAAATCGGTTGTTGCTGTTCTTTGATATATTGGATTGCTTCGGGCATCAGTGTCAGCAAAATATTTCCTCCCCATGAGCCCAACCAATCGCTCGGTTGAACCATTTATGGTTATTATGGAAATATTATAACTAAATTAACTTATGTAAGTCAACGGGATCACTGCGAGTCATTGGGGCGATATGAACGCAGCCGTCGCGGCTCACGCACAATAATCCGCCGTTCATCGTCCTCCAGCACTCCGTCGTCCTTTAGTGTGCGAAACACCCGGCTTACGGTCTCCCTGGTCGTGCCTGCCATATTGGCGATATCCTGCCGGTTGATCTCCAGAGCGACTTCCACACCGCGCCCTGTCTGCCGGCCATAACGCTCCAGTAAGTACTCCAGTGTTTGCGCGATCTTTGCCTGACTATCCGCCAGCGCAAATGTTTTCACCTTTGATTGAATATACAACAGCTTCTTGCTCATTACCCGGATGATATGAACCGCCAGACGCGGCTGCTGAACCAGGAGCGCCTCCAGTTCCCGGTTGCGGATCACACCGACCAACGAATCTTCCACCGCAACCACCGTCGCCGGATATGGTGCATCGTTGAACAGCAGCACTTCGGCAAACACTTCACCGGGACCCAGAATGTTCAAGATGTGCTCTCGCCCGTCCGCGGCAAGTTTTATGACTTTCACCTTGCCGCTGCGGATAAAATGGAACCCTTCACCGGGCTCGCCCTCTGTAAAGACCGTTGCTCCCCGGTCGATGCGTCGCTCTGTCGTCACCCGGTCGATCATCGCCAGATCGGCTGGATCCAGATCCTCAAATACGGGAATTCTGCGTAAAAAGGACTCTGCCATTTCACTCATCGCACTTCAAAAATGATATCCGGATGCAGTACTCCATCCAGCGTCACCTTGACAATATATCGCCCGCTCGGCCATGCAGCGTTTTCTTCCGGTCGCCAGCCCAAAGAAGTAATCGCCGATTCAATCTCCTTTTTCGGACTGGAAGTCGAGACGATTTCCTGCAGTAATGCACCGGAAGGTCCATAATACTGAATGATCAGCGGCAATGTAGCGTCAGCGACACGGAAATTCAGATTACGATAAAGAACTTCGACAAAAATCCGCTTGCTCTGCCGGCTAAACTCTGTCTGATATTTTCGTGCGCCAACCAGCGGAATATTTGCGTCCGCTTCAAACAATTTGATGCTTTTGATTTCAGCCCGGCGGGATACCGTCACTGCTTTGGCTGTTGGTGAAGCAACAGTTGCAGCGCCCTTGGCCGGCGACTCCACTTTTGCCGTCACTTGCCTGACCGAAGTCATAACGCTGCCTGAGATTGCATTAAACGCTAATTTCAGGCTTAAGCCCATTACCAGAAGCAAGCAGATCGTCAATACCACGCTGGGTACTGTCAGATAACCAAAGAGACCTTTTCCGTATTCTCCCTGACGGAAATACGCAAACGCGCGCAGTTTGCGATAGCGGTTTCGCTGACCCCACGTTGTCAACTTGCGGTAATGACCAAGCACATCGTCGACAACTGCAATGCAAAGTTCATATTGCCTGTCTGCATAGAGCTGTTTCAACAGTTCATCATAGGAACTGCTCCAGGCAAATTCAAACAACTCGCGATGTTTTTTCGACGACAAAAATACCGCATGCTTTGTCAATACCAGTTGGGCAAATTCGGCGCATTCTTGATACCGGTCAGCTTCATAGAGCGCATTGGCGGTCTTCAGAAAATATTCGCCGCCCTTGCGCAGCAGCGGATCCAGCCGTCCTTTTCGCTCCCGCGGGCTTAGGTCTGCCTCAAATCGGTACATGTTATCTTCAATAAATGCGATGAATCTTTCCACGTCGCCAGCTGCCCACAACAGATCGGCCTTCATCAGCAGATCGACTGTTCGGCCGCTGGCTACAAAAGCCTTGTCAATATTTACATACGCCTCGTCGATCTTCCCCCGCAGCAATGCCTTTTCTGCAGCTTCCCTCCAGGAGGCGGATTTGTCACTCTCATTATCCCAGTCCATCTTTGCCTCCATTGCCTTATTGGTTGATATTTTGACTCATAAAGCATTTTTAGAATTCGCTTTTTTTACGCTGGAACCCTTTTTTATCTTTATTTTCCGTATTGCAGGCACTGCTGAATAAATCGTTGAACCATCGGTTGCAGGAATTTGTTTTTGTGATGCGCGATACTGAATTGCCGCTGAAACCGGACGTCTTCAATCGCAACCACAATCAGCGCTCTTTCTTCAATCTCTCGCCGCACCAACAGTCTTGACATGACTGAAAGCGCCAGGCCGGCCGCCACTGCTTGTTTGATTGCTTCGGTATTATTGTACACGCCATAGGTCTGCCAGCGCAGTCCCTGGCTGTTCATTACCGATTCGAACAATTCACGGGTACCGCTGCCGGCTTCGCGGACAACAAATTCCCGGCC
>CAYLSL010000099.1:0-7065 GCA_964386615.1 uncultured Veillonellaceae bacterium | reverse complement strand
AGACATCCAGTTCGCCGATGTTTTTCTGGCCGACAAAACTGGCCTGATACACTGCATCGATCCAGACGTGTTGTTTCTGTTGTTCCCGGGCAAATTCCAACGCGTACAGAGCCAGCCGCGTATTGGGCACAAACACTTTTTCACCGGGCGCGATACCGACCGGCGCCCCGAGCGCATTCAGGCGCTGCTTCCGTTCGGCCATATCGGCCACCTGGACCACATCCTGCAATGGACTGCCGGTTTTTGGCACTTCCGGGTGGATCTCCCAGCTGAACCAGTCGTCATTCAGCGACTCGGTCTGTTTCAGTTTTTTAAAATAGCCCCAGGCCAGATAGCAGTAGGGACAGGAAAAATCAAAAATAATCCGTAGTTGTTTTGCCATAAAGGTCCCTCCATTCCTTTTCCTATACTAGCTGTCAGTGAAAGACAACAACAATTTTGACTAGTTTCGCCATTGCCGGAAAAACTCCTGCAAACGCAAAGCACAAGCAACCGCCTTGCTGTTTGGCCGCCTCTATAGTAAATTGTAGGATAGAATCGTTGTGGGGGGATCTGTCATGCGTGGTGCTTATAAAATACTACTGTTCGATTTGGATGACACGCTGCTGGATTTCGCCGCCAACGAGGCCGAGTCGCTGAACCGGTTGTTTCAGCAGCATGGCTATGTTTTTTCGGCTGAGTTGTTTCGGGTCTATAATTCAGTAAACAAACAACTGTGGACCGATTATGAAAGCGGTCGAATTGAACTGGACGATGTGCTGAACACCAGATTTTCGGCCACAATGTCCAGTTTGGGCAGCGTTATCGATGGCAGGGAATGGGAAAACCAATACCGGGAACTGCTTGGCAATGGAATTCAGCAGATGGATGGCGCTTTGTCAGTCTGCCAGAGCTTGTCAGCTTCCCATCGGCTGTTTGTGATCACGAACGGAATAACCAAAACGCAGATCAAACGCCTGAAGCATTCGGGTTTGCATGATTTTTTCGAAGATATTTTCACTTCGCAGAGCATCGGCTTTCAAAAGCCGGCCAAAGAATTTTTCGATTATGTAATGAACCACATTGCCGGCTTCAATATCAGGGAGGCCCTGATTATCGGCGATTCACTGAATACGGACATCAAAGGTGGCCTGTTGGCCGGAATCGACACCTGCTGGCTCAACCACAAGTCACAGACAGGGTCCGCTGAAATTCCCAGCACTTACACGATCACCCGCCTGTCGCAGTTATATGACATCTGCCGGTAAACATGAAAAAAGCGGGGGTGCTGACGCACCCCCGCTTACTTTTTACTTTCCCTAGCTGAAATAACGCACACCGGCGGCAAAAATCTGCTGGTCTTTGGCGCCAGGTACATTGACGGCGACATGGCTGCCGATCCGCTCGGAGTGCCCCATTTTGCCAAACACACGGCCATCCGGGCTGGTGATGCCTTCAATCGCCCAGTCTGAGCCGTTGGGATTCACTTCGATCGCCATCGACGGATTGCCGTCTGCGTTGACATACTGGGTCGCAATCTGTCCCTGGGCGGCCATCCGTTCCAGATGCTGCCGACTGGCAACCAACCGTCCTTCGCCGTGCGAAACAGGAATCGAATGGATGTCCCCCGGTTTGACCAGACTGAGCCAGGGCGACAGTCCCGACACCACACGGGTATCGGCCATCCGCGAGATATGGCGTCCAATCCGGTTGAAGGTCAGGGTCGGACTGTCCTCAGACAGAGGCCGTATCTGGCCGTAAGGCAGCAGGCCCAGTTTGATCAGTGCCTGGAAACCGTTGCAGATGCCCAGTACCAGGCCGTCTCTTTCATTGAGCAGCTGCATGACCGCATCCGTCAAAATCGGGCTGTGGAACAGGGCCGCGATGAACTTGCCGGAACCGTCCGGCTCGTCACCGGCGCTGAAGCCGCCCGGCAGCATCAGGATCTGGGCGCTGCGAATTGCCTTGGCCAACGCGTCGACCGATTCTTCGATGTCGCGGGCGGAAAGGTTGCGCACGACAAAGACCTGCGGATCGCCGCCGGCCTTGGCAAAGGCTCGGGCCGAGTCATATTCGCAGTTGGTGCCGGGAAACACCGGGATGATCACCCGCGGTTTCGCCAGCGATGTTTTGGCTTTAGCAGCCGGTTTCGTCACCGGGAACGGCTGGAAAACCGCTGTCTCCGCCGTCTGACCGGTCTGGGTGGGAAATACTTTTTCCAGGGGCGTATCCCAGGCCCGCTGCGCTGCCGCCAGCGAAACCGTAACGCCAAGCACGGAGATTTCCGGCAGCGCCTGCGTCTTGCCCAGCAGAATGTAACTTATCCCGGACAGCAGGCTGGCCGGATCTTCGCCAGCCGCCAGCTCCAGCACCAGCGAACCGTGGTCCGGGCTAAACAGCTGTTCGCGGCAAATCGCCGCATCAAAGGCAAAGCCGATCCGGTTGCCGAACGCCATGAGGCTGACCGCCGCCGCCACCCCGCCGAGACGGACCGTGCGGGCGGCAACCACCTGTTTGGCCGCGATCAGGTCGGCTACGCGGGCAAAAGCCCGGTTTACCGTATCAAAGTCCGGCATCCCGGCAGCATCACGAGCGAGAGGAACCAATACCACATGACTGCCCGGATTTTTGAACTCCGGCGAAATCACCCGTTCGGCCTCCACCGGCGCCACCGCGAACGAAACCAGGGTCGGCGGCACATCGAGGTCCCTGAACGAACCGGACATGCTGTCTTTGCCGCCAATCGCCGCCGTACCGAGCTGCGTCTGGGCCCAATAAGCGCCGAGCAGTGCACTGAACGGCTTGCCCCAACGGGTTTCGTCACTGCCGAGTTTTTCGAAGTATTCCTGCAGCGTCAGCCGCACCCGTGCCGGGTCGCCGCCCATTGCCACGATCTTTGCCACCGACTCGGTCACAGCGTATACCGCGCCATGGAACGGACTCCATTCCGACAGGAACGGATTGAATCCATAGGCCATCAGGGTGCCGCTGGAGGTTTCTCCTTCCAGAACCGGCAATTTCGAAGCCATGCCTTCCGGCGGCGTCGCCTGCTGCGCTCCACCGAACGGCATCAGGATCGTTGCCGCACCGATCGAGCTGTCGAATCGCTCGACCATGCCGCGCTGGCTGCACACATTGAGGTCGGCCAGGTTGGCCAGCCAGGCTGCTGCCAGGTCGCTGCCGGCCATAGTTGCCGCAGCCGCCGCAAAATAGCTGTCCGCTGCCGGCGGCGCTGCCACGCGCACAGCTGCATGCTGGCGGACACCATTGGTATCAAGGAAATCACGGCTAATGTCGACGATCGGCTTACCGCGCCAGTTCATCCGCAGCCGCCGCGTGCCGGCAACGCGGGCCACCAGCGTGGCTTCCAGGTTTTCTGCCGCCGCCAGTTCAATGAACTTGGCTGCATCCGCTGCGTCGACCACGACCGCCATCCGTTCCTGCGACTCGGAGATCGCCAGTTCGGTACCGTCCAGTCCCTCATATTTTTTCGGCACGGCATCCAGGTCGATGTCGAGGCCGTCGGCCAGTTCGCCGATCGCCACCGACACCCCGCCGGCGCCGAAATCATTACATTTCTTGATTAACCGGCTGGCTGCCGGCTGGCGGAACAACCGCTGGATTTTGCGCTCGGTCGGCGGATTGCCTTTTTGCACTTCCGCACCGCAAGTCGCCAGCGAATCCTCGGTGTGCTCCTTGGACGATCCGGTCGCGCCGCCGCAGCCATCGCGGCCGGTTCGTCCGCCGACCAGGATCACCGCATCGCCCGGCGTTAATGTTTTGCGCACCACATTGTCCTTGGGCGCCGCCGCGATGACCGCGCCAATCTCCATCCGCTTGGCGACATAGCCCGGATGGTAGACTTCCGCCACCTGTCCGGTCGCCAGACCGATCTGGTTGCCGTAGGAACTGTAGCCCGCCGCGGCCCCGGTCGTGATCTTGCGCTGCGGCAGTTTGCCCGGCAGGGTGTCTTCCAGTTTTTGCCGCGGATCGGCGCTGCCGGTCACCCGCATCGCCTGATATACATAGGAGCGTCCCGACAACGGGTCGCGGATCGCACCGCCCAGGCAGGTCGCCGCGCCGCCGAACGGCTCGATCTCGGTCGGGTGGTTGTGGGTCTCGTTTTTGAACATGACCAGCCAGGGTTCCGGCTTGCCGTCGATTACGGCGTCAACAACGATACTGCAGGCATTGTTTTCATCGGACTCATCAAGATCGGCCAATTTTCCGGCCCGCTTCAGCTGTTTCATTCCCATCGTGGCCAGGTCCATCAGGCACATTTCGCGCGGCGCGTCGGCGTAAATCCTGCTGCGGGCCGCCTGATAGGACTCGTAGGCAGCCGCGATCGGCGCCGTATATTCGCCCGGATCGATCGTCACCCGGTCCACCGCGGCAAAAAAGGTAGTATGGCGGCAATGATCGGACCAGTAGGTATCAATCACCCGGATTTCAGTCACAAACGGATCACGGTGCTCGGTGTCGCGGAAATAGCTCTGACAAAACGTCAGGTCAGCCAGGCTCATCGCCAGCCCCATCTCGCTGGCCAGGGCATTCAGGCCCGCCTGATCGAGAGCGCCAAACCCTTCGATGATCGCCACATCCGCCGGCACCGGCGCTTCAATCGCCAGGGTTTCCGGTTTGTCCAGCGATGCTTCGCGCGCCTCCACCGGGTTGATGCAATAAGCCTTCACGGCGGCAAACTGCTCGTCCGACAGTTCGCCATACAAGGCAACCAGCTTGGCGGAGACGACGTCCGGCCGTTCCTTCTGCGTGACGACCTGAATGCACTGCGCCGCCCAGTCGGCCCGCTGGTCATATTGTCCGGGCAGGTACTCCATGGCGAACACCCGGGCGCCGGCGCCAAAATCGATCGTCTCGTCAAACACGGTGTCCGCGGGCGGTTCGGCAAACACGGTCTCCCGCGCCAGCGCATATTCGGCATCGTCCAGCCCCGCCACGTCATAGCGGTTGACCAGCCGCAGCCGGCTAAGTCCGCTCAGTCCCACATTATCCTGCAGGTCCTGCAGCAGCCCGCCTGCTTCTACATCGAACCCCGGTTTCTTCTCCACATAAATCCGTCGCACCAGTGCCACAAGACCACCTCTTTCGCTCGATACATCATTGTGTATTGTTATATTTTATTGCATATCGCCGGCCATATCAATGCCGCCATAACACACTGTCCAAACAGAAAAGCTGCCGATCACCGCATCGACAGCTTTTTTAGCGCTCTACTTCTTTTCATTCAGGCATCGATGCGGATGCAGATCGCGGTCGCATCATCGCGGCGTTTTGGCAAAGCCACCAGATTTTCCAAGCACTGGATTCCGCATTCAAAATCGGTAAAACAATCCATTTCTTCCATCTGCATCAGATCTGTCAGGCCATCAGTGGGGAAATACAATAAATCACCATGCTGCAGTGCAATCTCGCCGGCACACAGGTCTGGATTTTCCGTCACCGACAAAAACAGCGATGGCGCGGTAATCCGATGCACCTCCCCTTTTCTGGCATGCCAGAACTGATTGATGCCGGCCGTGGCGTAACGCAGCATCTGTGCATCAAGATCGACTTCGAATGCGACAACCGCGACAAAGAAATCATCAGGGAAAGACTTTAAAGTCCGGCGATGAATCCATTCCAGCTGTTCGGACAGGGAAACAGTCATCTCCGCCGCTTCATGCAGCAGCACCGACATGGCGGAAGTCACCAGCGCCGCTGCGATATCATGGCCGATCACATCGGCGATATAACCGCGGAACACCCGCCTGGGCACAACCCATTCCAATAAGTAAATATCGCCGCTGACCGCCCCGACTGCTTCATGGATCGTCCGCACCGTCACGCCCGGCGCCGGCGGAAAATCGCGCAATGTCGCCTTCTGCAGATCACGGGCCAGTTTCAGCTCCTGACTGATTTTTTGCTGCCGCGCATGCTCGGCCGAAACATCGCGCAGCGAAGCGAGAAACAGCTTTTTGCCATCCAGTTCAATGATGCTGCCGGTTTGTTCGACATAGATCAGGCTGCCGCTTTTGTGGCGATAGACACAGGCCAGCGGCTCATTGTGTCCGGCCGGCGCCAGGCCGCAGCACTGGGACTTCTTGATTGTTTCAGCATCATCAAGGCTGCATTTCCACAACGACTGTCCAAGCAGTTCGCTGCGATCAAACCCCAGCAACTGACAGCAGGCGGGATTGATCTCAACAATTATTTTTTCCGCGATATCAATCAGCAGAATCGCTTCCGGCGACTGCTCGATCAGGCTGCGGTAGCGCTGCTCACTTTGCCGCAGGGCCGCTTCCGCTTTCCTGCGTTCGCTGATATTGCGGGAAATGCCAATAAGAGTTGTAATACGGCCTGTTTCATCAGTCACCAGCGTCGTTACAACCTCGACGGGGATGACGGTTCCATCCTTGCAGGGTTGATCATATTCCGACCGGTTGACCCGATACGACTGATCGCCGGCAGAAAAAGCCTGCAAGCTTTCTTGCAGCAGTTTCCGTGCATATCGGGCTGATTCCGGTGTCAGCATGTCATCCAGCGTTTGTTCGTCAATTTCTGCCACCGTATAGCCGCGCATTTTTTCGATGGAAGGGCTGACATAAGTAAACCGCTCTGTCGCCAGATCCATCGTCCAGATCACATCATCGGTATTCTCGGCAATCAGCCGGTAGCGTGCTTCACACTGGCGCAGCGCCTGTTCGGTCTCTTTTTCCCTGGTCACGTCGCGGCCGCAGCCGACCGTGCCGATCAGCTCGCCAGACGCATCAAAAAACGGCACTTTGTGGACATCCAGCCGCAAGAATTTGCCCCGGACATTGCCAAACTCATCAAACCGCCCCGTCTGGCGCGACGACAGCACGACCTGGTCCGAATCGACGCAGACTTCGCCAAAAGTGTGCCAGTTCGGGTCTTCCGGGTGTTCAGCCCGTTCCCGACCGGCAAAATAAAGATCGGTCTTGCCGATCGGTTCATCGGTGTCACGAGCCTTCAGCAGCACATCACACATCGCCTGATTGGCAAACAGATACCGCCCCTCCAGATCCTTGGCCCAGATCAGGTCCGGCGCGTTGTTGCACATCATGC
>CAYLSL010000098.1:0-7067 GCA_964386615.1 uncultured Veillonellaceae bacterium | reverse complement strand
CTGTTGTTCATAGTATAAAAGTAAAGAATTTCAAAAACGTGTCTTATTTGTAACAAAAGTGTGAAATCTTTGTTTGTCGACATGAGGTGAGCAAAAATGTCAAAAACGCGTCACAAAATTTGTGAGCTACAAGAGAAATTTTTGGGTAAGTTTCGTAAAATCCCTCTTGAAAAACAAAACCATTTGTCTTATCATATAAATAAAATTAAATATATAAAAATGACTACGTTGGTTTTGAGTTGACGAGGGAGGTGAAACTATGGCAACAGGCATAAAGCCGGAAAAGGAAAAAGAGTTGTGGGATCTTCATTTGAGTGGCAAAACGGCGCTTGAACTGGCGGAAATATTTAAAGCGCTCGGTGACGAAACCCGGTTGACTATCGTGCAACTTCTGGTTGGCAAAGAACTATGCGTATGCGATATTTTAAACTCGTTTGAAATGTCACAGCCGGCAATTTCGCATCATTTAAAAATTTTGCGCCAGGCAGGGGTGGTGCGTGACAAACGTGAAGGCAAATGGATTTACTATAGCCTGAATCCGTTAACGTTGGAGTTGCTTGGCTGCGTTTTGTGTTCGCTGCAACTCGATGCCGATAAAAAAACTCGTACTGGACGCTGTGTGCAGGGCTGTCCGCAAGAAAGATGGGGTAATCATGTTTGAATGGTTTGCTGATCTGGTCGTTTACCAATGGTTGAAATTGCCGCAGGAAGAACATTTTACAAAAGCACTGCATTTTTTTGTCTATGATGCGCCAAAAATTTTAGTGCTCCTAGCGGTGGCGATTTTTGTCATCACAATCATCCGTTCTTATTTTCCACCGCAGAAAACCAAGAAATTCCTGAGCCATAAACGGACGTTTTTGGGCAATATCCTTGCAGCTCTGATCGGGATCATGACCCCATTTTGCTCCTGTTCGGCAGTGCCGCTGTTCATCGGCTTTATTGAAGCGGGCGTACCGCTTGGCGTGACTTTTTCATTCTTGATTTCTTCACCGATGATCAATGAAGTTGCACTAATTTTACTGTGGGGGATGTTCGGCTGGAAGGTTGCCCTGCTATATATGGCAAGCGGCTTGACGATCGCCATCGTCGCGGGCTGGGTTATTGGCCGGCTAAAGTTGGAACACTGGGTGCAAGAGTATGTGTATCAGACAAAAGTTGCTGAAGTGGAACTGGTTGAACCGAGTTTTGCCTCACGGCTGCGCGAGGCTGGAGAATTCACCGGGGCGCTGCTAAAATCGATCGGTCCATACATTGTCGTGGCAATTGCCATTGGCGGCTGGATACATGGGTATGTGCCCGATAATTTTATCGTGGAATACGCCGGCAAGGGAAATCCGTTTGCTGTTCCCCTGGTGGTGGCGATCGGGGTACCGCTATATAATAGTGGTTCTGGTATGGTGCCGATTGTGTATGCCTTATTGGAAAAAGGATTGCCGCTTGGCACTGCATTGGCGTTCATGATGGCGGTTTCGGCGATCAGTCTTCCCGAAATGATCATTCTGCGCCGGGTGTTAAAAATCCAGCTGGTCATGGTTTTTGCCGGGATTCTGGCAGTTTCAATTATTATCACCGGCTATTTGTTCAATTTAATTACATAAGCGACATGGGGAGTTAAAAATGAGTGAACTGAATTATGAAATTCGCGCGGCTCGACCGGCTGATTTACCAGCCATAGAAAAATTGTTGATCGACTCTGCATTGAACCCTGTTGAACTGGCCGCGAATCTGGAACGTTTTTTGGTAGCCGAGCAAGATGAAATCGTCGGTGTAATCGGCGGGGAGTACGCAGACGAGGCGGTCCTGATCCGCTCGGTGGCAGTGCAGGAAAAAATGCGCCAGGGAGGCATCGCATCCGCTTTATTGCACAAGGCATTGGTTCAGGCCCAAAATGCCGGCTGCAAAGCGGCTTACCTGTTTACCCAAACAGCCGCAAATTTTTTCGCCAACCGTGGGTTCAAAATCATTCTGCACTCTGAAGTGCCGGCAGCCCTTTTGAACAGCCAGACGCTGACAAGTTGTTGTCGCGCCTCGGCGGTGGCAATGCGGTTGGAGCTGGCAGCGCTGGATATTGAGACGGCGCCTGCTGCTGCGGCCCGTGAATTACCGGTGAAGGGTAGTGCCTGCACGGGCTGCGCCTGTTCCGCCAGCGAAGGCCAATCCGGCGGTGAGCTATGGCGGGCGATTGGTTCCGGGGTGGCGCTGGCTATAGGTTTTATCCTGGAAAAATTGGCGGGGCCGCAGCCGCTGTATTTGACGCTATATGTCGTGGCCGTTCTGCTCGGAGGTTGGGGCAATTTTCAAGCCGCAGGCCGGGCCTTGCCCCGTGGTGCCTTTAATATGAGTGTGTTGATGAGCATTGCAGTGATCGGGGCGCTGGCCATCGGACAGTATGAAGAAGCCGCCACGGTGGCTTTTTTATTTGCGGTATCGGAAATGTTGGAAGCCTGGTCGATGGACAAAACGCGACGCTCGATTCAGGCGTTGATGGAATTGGCGCCGGGTGTGGCCCGGATTCGCAGGGGTGATGAAGAAATAAACGTCCATGTGACCGAAATCGTTACCGGTGATGTAATGATACTGCGACCAGGCGACCAAATCGCCATGGACGGCATCGTACGCAGCGGCAAATCCAGGGTTAATCAAGCCGCGATCACCGGAGAGTCGCTGCCAGTGGTGAAAAGCGTTGGCGATGCAGTTTTTGCCGGTACGCTAAATGGACCGGGAGCTCTTGAAGTTACGGTGACCAAGTTGGTGCAGGACACAACGCTGGCCCGTATTATCCGGATGGTGGAGGATGCACAGGCCCAGAGGGCGCCGTCCCAGGCTTTTGTGGAAAAATTTGCGGCCGTATATACGCCTTCGGTTCTGGCGTTCGCTGCATTGATCGTGATTATTCCTCCCTTGGTATTGGGGCATGAGTGGGCAACCTCGATTTACCGGGGACTGGCACTGCTTGTCGTCGCCTGCCCCTGTGCACTGGTGATTTCAACGCCAGTGGCGATCGTCAGTGCGATTGCCACGGCAGCCCGACACGGCGTGCTGATCAAAGGCGGCGTTTATCTGGAAGCTGCAGGAACGTTACAGGCAATTGCCTTTGATAAAACCGGTACGTTGACACGGGGCGAGCCGGTCGTAACAGATATTATCGAAACAGGAGACTGGCAGAACGTTGAACTGCTAAACCGGGCTGCTGATCTGGAAGCTCGTTCCGAGCATCCATTGGCGGCAGCGATTGTGAAAGAGGCCGAGCGGCAGGGCTGCAAAGTGACGCCGGCTGAGGATTTCACGGCGATTATCGGGCGTGGCGGCCACGCGACGGTGTCTGGTGACCTGCTTTACATAGGGAATCAATTGCTGTTTGACGAATTGGCAATCGATACTTCTGCAGTTGCCGCGATAGTTGATCGGTTGCAAGGAGAAGGCAAGAGTGTGGTCCTGGTGGGAAATACAGAGGAGATCAAAGGAGTCATTGCGGTGGCTGACACGGTTCGGTCAGACAGCGCTGCAACACTGGCGGCATTAAAAAGCGCCGGTATTCAGCATACGATCATGCTGACCGGCGATCATCCAACCGCCGCGAAGGCGATTGCGGCACAGGTTGGTGTGGACGAATTCCGCTCGGAGCTGCTGCCTGAAGATAAAATGACTGCCATCGAAGAACTGCGCGAAAAGTATGGCCAGGTGGCAATGGTCGGTGACGGGATAAATGATGCACCAGCATTGGCTCTGTCGACAGTTGGCATTGCCATGGGCGGCGCGGGGACAGATACGGCGCTGGAAACTGCAGATATCGTGCTGATGGAAGATGACATTGGCAAACTTCCCTTTACGATCAAACTGAGTCGGCTGGCGATGCAGATTATCCGGCAAAATATCAGTTTTTCCATTTGCATCAAACTAGTGGCGGTACTGGCGGTTTTCCCCGGTTGGCTGACATTGTGGCTGGCGATTCTGGCTGATATGGGAGCGACCCTTTTGGTGACATTGAACAGTATGCGACTACTCCGCCTGGAGGAAAAGAACGCTTAAAATATTAAACTTATTGTGTTGGGCTGCGTTTTTCCCGCAGTTTGGCAAAGTATTGATCCATCTCGATTGCAAATATCGACTGTGGTCGCCGAAACAGGGCGACAAAGGCGCTTTCGGCACTCATTCCCTGATTAAGCAGCCGGTAATACTGCAGCACCGCTTCAAAATCTTTTCCGGTCAGCTGATGCAACATTAACAGCGACATTTGGTATACCGGATAGCCCTGCCGTGACAGGGCGGAAAAATCGGCGTAATTTGAAGACATCAATTGTTGGGCAGAGGGAATGGCTTTGGCGGCAAAAACCTTTAAGGCTGTTTTGGCCAGGGAAATCGCCGCCTCTTCCAATCCAGCCTTTTCTCGGGCAAAAACCTGAAATAGCTCAGGCGCTGCTTCCACCATCCAGTTGGCTGTCGTTTGATGGCCGAACTGATTTTGCACCTGGTGGAAGATTTCATGCGGCAATACACGATAAACTTCGGCCCGGTTGGCCTGCAGCGCCGGAGTTCCCTTCAGCAGGATAACCGGACGTTTTCCCAGGCTGACACCGGCAGTGTGCTGCGCTGTCTGGCGCGCGCTTTCTAGTGAATAGCCATATTGCTGCAGGACTTTTTCATAAGTGGACTGGTCGGCAGTCACCAGAACTGTGATCGGCAGGCGCAGCGACAACCGGTACTCGGTCAACATGTCTGCAACCAGGTCAGCGGCCGCCTCAATATGAATGCGGGTTTGAGCGGAAACATCAGGGTCGTACTGAATTTGCAGCCAGGAACGTTCCGCAGCCTCGACTGGCGGAAGCGGGGCTGCCATGCCCCAGAGGAACAAGCTTAATAACAGGGCCAGAGAGAATCCTGTTAAGAAGCGACGGGAGCCCATCGCGCATTTCCCCTTTCAGCAGTGTTGTGTTTTGACCACGGCGATCAGTAATCGGTTTTGGTTGTGGTCGCCGTGAAAGTGTACAGTTTTTTGTAAACTGGTCCATAGCCATAGTATAGAGTCAGGTTGAATGGTCGTTTGACGATTTCCCTTAGTGCGGCATCTTGATTGTTGAAAGCGAAATTGGCTTTATCATAGCCGAGTCGTTCGATTTTCAGACCGATGAAATTACCTTCCTGAAAATCCCAGACAACCATGCTGTCCATAAACTTGCCAATTTCCTTTGATGGGGCGCCATAGCGCTCGGTCAGGTCTTTTTTGACGATTTCAAAATTATTGAGAATGTCCTGTTCCGTATTGAAAAAGGCAACTCTACCGAGGAAAAACTTGTCTTGATAGCTATAGGTCCAGATATAGGCGGGTTCGTTATTGAACTTGCTGAGAAAATAGGTAAACTCCGTGCCGTCGGTTGCTTTGCCGCCACCCCAGTAGACGCTGTTTTTGAATAAAAACAGATTGGCCGTCAGGTAGTTGCCGGGGCGGCTTTTCATTGCCTTTTCCGCCTCTTCGCGGCTAACGCCCCAGGGAATATTGATAAACCCTTTAAGCGCCCGGTTCAGCGCTGGATCATTGGCCGGATAATTATTGTTCCATTCGCCCTGATATTTTACTTTGCCGTCCGGTCCGGTCAGTTTGCCAAAGCCGCTGCGCTTTCCAGCCGCCCAGTCACCTTCATACACTTCACCGTTTTTGTATCGATAGAGGCCTTTGCCGTGAAATTCGTCCAAATAAAACTCGCCTTCGTAGCTTTCACCATCGTAACGCAGGATACCGCGAATGCGTTCGCCATCTTTGTATTCGGCATCAAGGGCGAGGCCAAAATTCCAGCGCAGCGAAGCTTTGCCGTTCGGTACACCGCCAACCATGTTCATGGTTCCGTCGATGATGATTACGGCTTTTTCATTGGGGATTTGATAAAATTTGATATGAACCGGGCCTTCGCCATCAGCCAGATTATCCTTGCACGAACCGTCCCAACGGATCTCGGTGATTTTTACCTCTTTGGAATGGACAGGGATACTAAAGCGACAGCCATTGGACTTATTGGTGTTCCAGACTTGTTCGGCAAAAACACTGGATGTAGCCATTATGAACAGGAAAGTCACGCCGATTAACAAAATAAAAAATTTACTTTGGCGATTCATCACGAGACTCGCTCCCTTCATGTTGAAAATTGCTGTTAATAACACCTTCCACATGTGAAAAGCAGATTCCTGCAAAATTGACATGTTCTATAAATTCATCTCGCATTCCGACGAGCCGAAAGGTTCGTTTTTTATTTGGTATTGACTATCTGAATATATTGCCATATACTCAAAATATACCCTACGGGAGTATAGTATGAAGAACCGGTGGGAGGAATAATTGTGATTGTAAATAAAGAGAAGACCGAACTGCGCCATCGGCTGAAAAAAGTCGCCGGCCAGATCAATGGTATCGATAAAATGCTGGAAGATGGGCGTTATTGCGTGGACATCCTGCAGCAGATCGTCGCGGCGCGGGCCGCGCTGAACAAGGTGGCTCTGTTGATCATCGAGAGCCACGCCAAGAGCTGCATTGTTGCGGCAGTCAAAGAAGACCGCGGCGACCAGAGCATCGACGAGTTGATGAATGTACTGAAACAGTTCAATAAGTAAGGGAACGTGAGCATGATGTCGACGGAAAATGGAAATGAAAATGGAAATAATCAACTTCACTCAGTGAACCTGAAAATCAGCGGTATGAGCTGCGCTGCCTGTGCCGCACGGATTGAAAAAGGCCTGGCCAAAGTGCCCGGCGTGGCCAGCGCGGCAGTCAACTTTGCCTCGGAAAAAGCAGTAGTCAGTTATGACCCGGCGCAAGTCGGACTGAAAGAGTTTGCCGCAAAAATCGAACAGCTCGGTTTTGGCCTGGTGCTGGACAAAGTGGAACTGAACATCACCGGTATGAGCTGTGCCGCCTGTTCGGCCCGCATCGAGAAAACACTGCTCAAAATTCCGGCAGTGACCAGTGCGGTGGTGAATCTGGCGGCGGAAAAAGCGGTTGTCGAATACAATGGCGCTGATCTGACGATTGGCGAAATCCAAGATAAAGTAAAAAAACTCGGTTTTGAAGCGCATTA
>CAYLSL010000097.1:5555-7075 GCA_964386615.1 uncultured Veillonellaceae bacterium | reverse complement strand
TTCACCACCGGGCGATGAATTTCGGTCGGCGCGTCAGGAATTCCATAGAGAAAAGTTTTGACCGGGAAAATACTGGCGTCGTAATGCAGTTCAATTTCTTCCAATGCTTGCAGATAATGATGGTTACTTTTCACAATGGACCAGGAAGGCGCCCGGTAGCCCCAAACTTTTTCGCCAGTCAGCGTCTGCAGAATATCGGCAGATTTTTTTACGTCTTCCCGAAACTCTTCATAAGTTTGTTGATAAGCCAACTGGTGTCCATAGCCGTGCGAAGCAACTTCATGACCAGCCCTGACAATATCACGCACCACCTCTGGATACTGCTCACCAATCTGTCCCAAAACAAAAAAAGTGGCCGTGCAGCCAGCCTCACTGCAAAGTTGCAGCAACAACTCCATATTGGCGCGGAAGTGTGAATCATTGCCCCGGTAAGTTGACAAGTCCACTCCGGCAAAGTTGGCATGATACCAGTCTTCAATATCAAAAGTCAGCAAATTCTTCAGTTGCCGGTCGCTTTGCAAATCACTCACTGTTTTTGATCCCTCTAATGGCAAAGGAAGTACAAAAGTGATCGGTAAACCCGCCGAAACTTTCGCTGGGAGTAACAGCCTTTAACGGATGGTATTGCTTCAAAAATGAAATCGAAGCAAATCCGAGCCGGACATATTCATCACGTAGTTCGGCCATTTCATACATCCGGTCGAACTTTTTGCTGCGCTCCACCATCCCCAGCAATTTACGCTGCAAAGACCCTTGATGCAGCGTCTGCACCAGCAGCATGCCGCCTGGTTTGGTCACCCGGGCCAGTTCAGCCAGTACCGGTTGATATTTTTCAATCAGTTGAATCACACCAATACACACCACTAGATCAAATGACCCTGCCGCAAATGGCAACGCAGTCAAATCAGCCGGCAGCGTTTTCAACCCTCGCCCAGCAGCAAATTCCAGGCTTTTTTCTGAAAAATCAACACCCACAACACTATTATCCCGTGTCCACGGTTCACTGAACGCCCCTACGCCACAACCGGCATCCAGAATTTGCTTGCCCGCCAACGGACCAATCCATTGCAAAATATGGTCGCGTTGAACAAAAAAGCTGGTGTCATCAAAATAATCCGAGGATTTCACCGAAGCGCCGTGTGTCGATGCTTTCTGGTCAAAATACTGTTGCCACTGGGAATTGCCCATGTGTTAAAGCCTCCGTTATATTCAAGAAGATCCGTCTATGGGAGTAGAAAAGGAATCACTTTTCGGCCAAGCGGGTCGGTCAGCAAACGGGGCAACCGTTTCCACAACGCAATGGCATAGCGAAAAGTTTCGCGTTCATTCGTCGAAAGTTCACCAGCGGTCGCGCCATAACGCAAATAGCGGAGCTGAACCGGCTGCGCACCCCACTGCGATTTGTAGCGATAGGTTCCGGAATCTGTCTGCGAACGTCCCAGATCAAGTGATTTTAACCCGCAACGGATTCCGTATTTTGCCGCTTCCCAATACATGAAGTTATTCAGGTATTGATGATT
>CAYLSL010000097.1:0-5455 GCA_964386615.1 uncultured Veillonellaceae bacterium | reverse complement strand
TTGTGATCAAAAGATACAGCGAACCAGTCATTTTTATAGGTTTTACGGACATGATTGCGACAGCCCGGCGAAGCCTGCGCCAGGGTCTGTTCCTCTTCCGTCAGTAAAGGCAAAACAAAGGTATAATTGTCCAGATTGGCACGCCATAAAGTGCGGACAACATCCTGACTTTTCAATCGGATTTCCAGCTCGGACAACCCCAGAGTTTGTTGCATCTGTGAAATCGTCGCCAGAATAGGCGCGATCAGTTCGGGCATATCGGCGCAAACATCGACCTGGTTGGCAAAAGGCAATGACACGCCAACTTTCTGCAATTTCAGATTCCTGCCAATCACCAGTGGTAACAAGCCGCAAATTTTTCCCGTGTTATCCACAAAAGCCTGATAACCACATCGGTAAGGAAATGATTCCAGCAATATTTGGCGAAATCCAGTCGTATGAAAAACGGTACCCTTTTTTTGCGCCAATTGATCCCATTCTTGTTGCATCGATTCCTGGTAAGGAATCCAACGATACCTCATCGTCTACCCTTTTAACCAACAAATCACGCCGACTAGAATAAACCCGCAGCCCACCCATTTCAGTAAGCTGATTTGTTCGTTGAACACAAAAATTGACACTGCCAGGAGCAAGATATATTGGAAGCTGGCGACAAACGTGACATAGCCAAGATCAAACACCGATAAACAGTAGACCCAGAGGACCGCCGCCACGGCATAGGAAAAGAAACCGGCGAGCACGCCGGGTGAAGTCATATAGCCCTGAGCAATTGCCATCAGACCACCATCGAAGTTGATTGTTCGGCTACCGATCTTGAGCAATGTGCTGGCTAGCACCGTCATTGAAACACTGCCAAATAAAAGCAGCAGCTTCATCATGCTTCGCTCCTGTTCCTTTCTTTTTCTAGCTCTTCCACCCGTAGCCGCAGTAAGCCCAGTTCCTGTGAAACCGCCTTGTTTTGCGCTTTCAGTCCAGAGATACTCACACTCAGATTCAACAGCAGCAGATATGCAAGTGCAATCAAGAGCGCGAAAAAAGCGGAAGGGGCATATTCCACGCCGATCAGCGCAGCAAATCCCTCCAGCAATCCCCGACACATTGACATCAAAAGAATTAAAGCACCAATCAATAACCAGACCAAGGAGTATTTCTCCTTGATCAGTCGTTCACGGACCAGAAATATCACCGTCAGCAAGATAATCAGGCTAAAAATGATCCCCAGCCACTGAATTTTATCAAAAGATCCTGCCGGCATCAAACCCTCACCGCCTTGGTCTGGCGCAAGAAAACAAGATAGTCAAAATTACCTTTGCCATGTAGTATGGGCTTTTTATCGGAGTAATCGAAGATTCACCATAAATGCGTTCCCGCATGACTACGCCTACCTCTGCGATCCGCAACCCTTGTTTGTTTAACAGTACGATCGCATCCGGCTCCGGATAATCGCTGGAGTAATAGCGGGCCAAGACTTGCAGGCTTTTACGGTTATACAGACGAAATCCTGACGTGCTGTCGGTAATCCGGGCATGAACCAACGCCCGGAACAAACAATAGAAAATCTTGATTCCCACCCGCCGACACCAGGTCGTACGAAAGGAATCCACGTTAAGAAAACGGGAACCAATCACCATGTCGCAATGGTCCTGACTCATTTTCGCAAACAGAGCCTCCGCTTCTGCCGGCACATGCTGTCCATCACCGTCAATTTGTACGACATAATCATAATCCTTGTTCAGCGCATATTTAAAGCCAGTCTGCATCGCCCCGCCGATTCCCAGATTGCAGGGAAGGTCAACTACGGCGACTCCTTCGACCGATCGGGCAATCGCTGCCGTATCATCATGTGAACAGTCATTGATTACCAGAATGTCTGCCTCAGGCAAGCTGGTCTGGATCTCCCGCAGCACACAAATAATATTGTTTTGTTCGTTAAATGCCGGAACAACGACAAGCGTATCCGATCTGCCGTTATGCCGCTCTGGGCCAAACTTTCTCTGCAAGATTCCGACCTCCGCTGATGATTCTATCTAATCCGTATGCTGCCACTATCCCGATAAACGGCATGGCTGGAAAGCGATACCGATACATTGCGTCGATAAACAACAGGATGCAAAAGGCAAACACAGCCAAAATGATTCCCCACAGCACTGATGCCCGGCCAAAAGTTTTCTCGCGAATCGCTGCAACGGTCCCAGCGACAAATAAGATCGCTGGCAGCAACTTAAACAAATAATAAGCAATATCCATAAAGCTCCGCAGTGGCGTTATCCATGCCCATACGCCGAGAAATGCGACAGTACGCCGAAAGTACAGCACACTGACTGCGTCCCAGTTATTTACGATAAAGCTCAAGCTCAGACTATCCAACATATTAATCGTATAATTCGGTCGGTAATAATAATCATAGACCGTAGCAATATCGTAAATGCGCCCTTTTGCATAGACATTATATATGACCAGTTTGATATTGTATCGCAACGATTCAATAAAACCATCAAAATAATGTGCAGCATAGAGACTGCCAGATACAAAGACCACAGTCAATAATGAACCTGATAAAAGCCATCGATGTTTTGCCGCAAACCGTTTCAAGCACCCGTGATCCATCCTGGACAACGCGTATACCATCATTACAGCCACAACAGCAACGCCAGTCGGGCGAAACAACAACAGATATAATGCTGCAGCAACAAACAGTATTCGGTCCTGCTTCTGCCGTGAATCAGCAGCTCTGACCAATAGATACACACATAAAATCAACAAACTGACAAAAAAACTGTCAGATAACACATATGTTGACCACAGCGTAACATCCCAGTTGTATAAATAAAATAGGCCTGCTATCACTCCAGTTCTCTTGTTGAAAAGAATCCGGCCAATCTGATAAATCAGGATAATCGCCAGACTCGCCACCAAAGCCTGGGTGTATACAATCGCCACAGGGTCTTTGAACAGCGCCAGTAATCCGGTTAGCAATAAATTGTAACCCATATAGAGAATTTCGTCGATGTTCATCCGAATTGAAAAATTCTCCAATAAAGCCCGGGCGTAAGCCAAGTACCAATCGCTATCCTGCGAACGAGGTAGACCACGCCCGCATCTAACCAGCCAGACTGGATGGCTGAGAGTACGATAAAGAGAGAAAATGACGAGTGGAATCAGGGGGAAATGATCCCACATCCATATTTTTCGAAAAAAATGGTGCACCCGTCTGTTCCGCTCCTTGACCTCGTTGAACTTAATTACTTTACTTATATTACTACAGAATATCACCACTTAATAGAGGGCACGAGCGTAAACCGGGCTGAAAAGTTCACAATTTTGTCACAGATTCGCCATCTTTCCGTAAACTCTCCCCACTATAATAAGTTATAAGCTCAATTCATCAGCCAAACACGTCCCCCGCTGAACATAGAAAATGGAGGAATGCTGTGTGAAAACGAACGCGCCAAAAAAAATTGTTTGCTCAGTCTTGATCAGTCTATTGCAATTTGGTGGCGGCGCTTACGTCGCAGAAGCAGCTTCAAGGGAAGACCATCGCCGATCCCAACATGAATCGCGTGATACTCGCGACAATTTCGAGCACCGAAATCATGAACGGGAGTGGCAGGAAAAACATGGCCAGCATGAAAAGGAACTAGCCCACTGGCGTCATCAATCGGAACTGCGACGCGAACAAGCCTTGCGGCGTCACCATTGGGAAAATGAAAGGGAGTGGCGGCATCGCCAGTGGCTGGAAGAACAACGATTGCAACATCAGCAAGAAGAAATTAGACAGCGTCAATGGTGGGAGCACCAGCGGCATGAGCAGGAAATGAGACGCCTGTCGCATGAAAACGAACGCGAGTGGCGGCATCGGCAGTGGTTGGAACAGCAACGGCATGAACACGAAATGCGACAAATCGAAATTGCCGTCCTGTCGTTACTGTTAATCACTCGTTAGTTCAGCAACATACGCAACAATATATATCGAAATATAACCTGAAGAATAATAAGCGGAACCGGGAGCAAAGCTGCGATCTTGCGCCCGGTTCCGCTTATTATTCTTGATCAAAATGCAGCTTACTTTCAGGGCAAAGCCGACTTATTTAGCCATGTAGACTTCCACTATATTCCTTAATTTTTTCTTCCAGTAAGCCGAAAAGCTGGTCTGCCGTCAAACCGGACAGAATGACGCCATCAAGCCTTATGTTCGGTCCCTGCCGACAACTTTTCAGACAACCGACCCTGCGCAATTCAATCGCTGCCCGCCTTTCATCCGGCAATGCTTCGACAGCTTCCAACAGTTCCTGCGATCCCAGCAGGTGGCATGAAGTTCCTTGGCAAATTTCCAATTCGATCTTCTTCATTTCCGTCCCTCCCAAAACCGCTCAAGCACGAGGTCCGACGAGCGGCATAACCTGCTTGGTAAAGAATTCACGGGCTGTCGCGCCGGAAACGCTCTGCACCTCACCATCGCCAACCCGTACCGATACAGCCTGGGTACAGTGACCCAGGCAGAAAGCGGCCCGAGTATCAATTTGATCGGTCAGTCCATATTCTTCCGTCAACTGCTGCAACGAATTGATGACATTATAGGATCCTTTGATGTGACAAGCACTGCCAATACATACATTAATAACAATCATCGCATTCACGCCTTTCCGTGGTAATGCACGTGCAGCAATTTATGCACCTTGCCTTTGAGTAACCCGCTATACAGAGACATTATCACCGGGTTCTCTTCGGAGCGTTTGATTGTACTCATCCGGTCAGTTTCATATAGTCCGGCGCTACGCCGTTTTTTACCTTCACTGTTGGTAACCGGTTGCCCGGCTCCGCAAATGCAGCCACCGGGGCAAGCCATCACTTCAACGAAATCGTACTGTTTTTCGCCGCGCTGCATTTTCTTGATCAGATTCTCAGCGTTTTTAATCCCGCTGACAATGGCGATTTTCACTTCCCGCCCATGATAATCGAGACTGGTTTCCTTTACCCCCTGCAAACCGCGAACGCCAGAGAAAGGAATCGCCCGCAACGCCGGAATTGACTTGTCATCCGAAATTCGACGGATAACCGCTTCTGTTACACCGCCGGTCACACCAAAAATCACACCGGCTCCGCTGGTCGCGCCAAACGGCATATCGACTGCTTCCGGCGCGATTTCGGAGAATACGATGCCGGCTTCGCGGATCATCTGCACCAATTCCTGCGTTGTTATGACATAATCCACATAGGGAACGCCCTCTTCTTTGAACTCGTCGCGCGCCGCCTCCTGCTTCTTTGCTGTGCAGGGCATGATCGCCACTACGACCACCCGGCGATTGGAGTGGCTATAGTGTTCCTTCAAAACCGAGCCAAACATCTGCATCGGCGAGCGACAGGTCGAGATATTTTCCATCAGTTCCGGATGATGCAGCTCGGCGTATTTTACCCAGGCCGGGCAGCAGGAAGTAAACAACGGCAATTTTTCGCC
>CAYLSL010000096.1:0-7228 GCA_964386615.1 uncultured Veillonellaceae bacterium | reverse complement strand
GTTGACGAAATAAGGAAAAAGGTCCTAAAGCCAAATAATAAGGAGGTATGTATCTACATGAACAAAACGGAACTCATTGCCTCGGTAGCTGCCAAGACCAAGAGCACCAAAAAGGCCGCAGGTATTGCAATTGAAGCAGTCGTAGAAAGCATCCAAAAAGAACTGGCCAAAGGCGGAAAAGTTCAACTTATCGGTTTTGGTACCTTCCAAGTTCGCGCCCGCAAAGAGCGCAAAGGCCGCAATCCTCAAACTGGCAAACCGATCAATATTCCTGCATCCAAGCATCCAGTGTTTTCAGCTGGCAAAGCGTTGAAAGACGCTGTTAACGCCAAAAAGAAAAAATAAGTCAAAATTGGTTTTCTAAATTAAGACCAGTGACTTAGGACCGACAGGGCTTTGCAACGGCAAAGCCCTGTTTTCTTTTTCATATATTACTCAACGCATTTGGAGATTGAATGAAGACTTGACATTACTAGTGGAAAGGCGTAATATCGTGTTCATGGTACCGAGAAAAATGAAATAGTTTTTACGGTTTTGACAGGGAGGCAAATCATGTGAAAATGCGGATTATGACTGCAGCAATGGAAGAGTTGAATGAATATGGTATTCGCTTTACCATGGCTAATCTTGCATCACGCTTAGCCATCAGCAAGCGAACATTATATGAGCATTTTGACTCCAAAGAGGTGCTGATAGAATCTATCGTCGATATCATTATTTTGGATATGCAGACCCAGCGCATGCGAATTTTGGAAGATTCGCAACTGAGTTTGAAGGAAAAGCTGCTCAAAATGTTATCCGTTCGTCCCACGGCATTCATAAAACTGGAGGATCGGGTCAAGTTGGACCTGCGGCGCCAATTCCCAGGGTTATGGAAGCGAGCGCATGAATCAGCAGAAGCGCAATGGGATATGATTGATGAAGTATTGCGCGAGGGTATTGAAGCCGGTTGTTTTCGGCCGATATATGTGCCGGTTGTTCGGAAGCTTTTACAGGGGGCGGTCAACGAAATTTCGGAGTATGAGTTTTTGCTTGAGCAACGAAAGACGTTCCACGAGATGATTGGTTTCATTACCGATATTGTGATATATGGAATTATGCTGCCAGAGAAGCAAGAGACTGAGGCTGATCTACAGGCATGCAAGGAGTGAAAGGAATGCAGGTGATGAATAAGATGAGTTTTCGCATGAAGCTGATTATTGGGGTCCTTGTGCTGGCCGGAATCGGTGCGGCAAGCTTTAAAATGGGATTGATCGGTTCCAAACCCATGGCTGGCGGCCCCCGTATAGTCGATGTCAAAGCTATTCAAGTGGCGACAAAGGATACTCCGATAACATATGAGTTTGTCGGCGAGATCGAGGCAAGCGACTCGGCCCAGATTAAAGCCAAAGTGACTGGCAATGTCGTGGAAAAGTATGTGACGGGTGGAGCTACAGTAACCCTTGGGCAACCGTTGTTTCGCCTTGAGGCACGCCAATATGAAACAACAGTATTATCTAGTGATGCTGCTGTTGCAGAGTCAGAAGCATCACTTAGCATGATTCGCAGAGATGTTGTTCGCTATCGTCAATTGGCGGCGCATGGTGCAATATCTCAACAATCTCTTGATAGTATATTGGCTCAAGAGAGCCAAGCAGTGGCAAAAGTGGAGGCGAACAGAGCTAAAGCGCAACAGGCTCGGTTGGATCTGCGGGACACTCTTGTGGTATCCCCGATGGCTGGGCGTATTGATGTCAAGGATATTGGCGTAGGCAACTATGTAACGGCGGGAACAACTACTTTGGCGACCGTATCTAATGTTGACAAGGTCCGGGTCAAGTTTAGCATGAGCGAAAATGAATATCTGAAGCTTTTCAGCCGAACAAAGGGAATTGGTGCTTTGGAACCAGGGCAGAAGATCCAGATTCGACTTAGTGATGGGCAGGAGTACCCGATTCCCGGCTCTATTGAGCAGGTTGACAGTGGAATGGGACAAGGGACAGGTACGATGACTTTGAAAGCGCTGGTGGAGAACCCGCAAAAACTGCTTTTGCCGGGAATGTTTGCCCGGGTTGTAGCTGCCGGCGAAGTGCGCAAAGATGCAATCGCCATTCCGCAGCGGGCAGTGCAAGAACTACTTGGAAAAACCTTTGTCACGGTTGTGGGTGAAGGCGAGAAGGCGGAATCCCGCCCGGTGAAAATGGGGCCTCGGGTTGGTGCGTTGTGGGTTGTTGAAGAAGGTCTAAAACCAGGCGACCGGGTTATTGTGGAAGGTGCTTTGAAAACACCTCCCGGTACTGTTGTAAAGGTGACGATAACTAATGGCTAAGTTTTTTATTGACCGACCAATTTTTGCGATTGTTGTATCGATCTTCATTGTGCTGGGGGGACTGATTGCAGGGGTTAATCTGCCCATTGCACAGTATCCGCAAATCACTCCGCCGACGATCAATGTATCGGCGAATTACAACGGTGCTAACGCTGACGTTGTAGAACAGAGCATCGGCCAGGTCATCGAACTTCAGGTCAACGGGACCGAGGGCATGGTCACGATGGACTCGACTAGCGCCGATAATGGCGTATATTCTTTGAATGTGAAATTCGAACTCGGCAAGGACGCGGACCTTGCTTCGGTGCAGACGCAAAACCGTGTTACTCAGGCCAATGCCCAGTTGCCGACCGAAGTAACGTCTTCCGGCATCGTGACAAAAAAAGCCACGCCTGACCGGGCCATGATCTTTGCCTTGTGGTCGCCAAACGGCACATATGATCGTGGGTTTATGAAAAACTACGGCAGTATCTACATTGTGGAAGAATTGAAACGCGTCAAGGGTGTCGGAACGATCCAGGAATTCGGATCCGACTATGCTATGAGGATATGGCTGCAACCGGATAAAATGGCCCAGTTGGGCATTACAACTGCAGATGTTGCGGCAGCGTTAAAGGATCAAAATGTGCAGGCCCCGGTAGGGGCAGTGGGTGCAAGTCCATCAGAAAACAAACAGGAATTCCAGTATACGGCCCGGGTCAAAGGTCGAATGGAAACACCTGAAGAATTTGGTCAGGTTATCATTCGAAGCCAAAGCGATGGTTCTCTCGTTCGGATCAAAGATGTCGCCCGGACAGAAATGGCAGACAAGGATTATCTGTTTGCTGCGTTTAGCAACGGGATGCCTTCGGTAGGTTTTTCAATCCAGCTTTCTTCTGACGCAAATGCATTGGATACAATTCGTGAGTGCTCGGCGATTCTTGAAAAAGCGTCCCTGACATTCCCTGCCGACATGAAATATGGTACGGTTGTCGATAACACCCGATTTGTTCGCGAATCACTCATCGAAGTCGCCAAAACATTTTTTGAAGCCCTCGTACTGGTTATGCTAATCGTATTTATATTTTTACAATCCTGGCGTGCAACGCTGATTCCGATGCTGGCGGTGCCGGTATCTTTGCTGGGCACTTTCGGCGCATTCTTATTGATGGGATTTTCAATCAATACGTTGACATTGTTCGCGATGGTGCTGGCTATCGGTCTCGTCGTTGACGATGCCATTGTCGTTGTCGAAGCAGTTGAGTACCATATGCGATTTAATGGATTGCCACCGCGGGAAGCAACCTACAAGGCGATGGAGGATGTCTCCGCTCCCATTGTGGCTATTGCTTTCGTGCTAGCTTCCGTATTTATTCCCGTTGCATTTTTCGGCGGTACTGTCGGTGTGCTCTACAAACAGTTTGCATTGACAATTGCAGTGTCTATGGCATTATCAGCCGTGGTAGCTCTTTCGTTGACTCCGGCGCTTTGTGCCATGCTGCTCAAGCCACATGATCCCAATGCTCATTCTGGGAAAATCGGACATTATTTGTCGCGTTTCACTGACTGGTTTGAACGCCTTCGGGAACGTTACGAACGTGGAGCGGTAAAAGTTCTGTTCCGTGCCAAATTTAGCCTGGTGCTAATGCCGTTGTTGCTTCTAATGGCGTGGGGAATTTCGGGTTTTGTTCCTTCATCTTTTGTTCCCAGTGAAGACCAAGGATACTTTGTTGCAACGGTTTCGCTGCCGGAAGCGGCGAGCATGAAACGGACTGAAGAAGTTGCCAATAAGATCGCCGAAGAAATTCGCAAATTGCCGGGTGTAAAACAAACGATGATCGTCACCGGCATTGATATGCTGGCAGGCGCCAATAAATCAAGCGCCGCAGTTATATTCACGGAGCTTACTCCCTGGAAGGAAAGGACTACTGCGAATTTAAGCGTGGACAATATTGTCCGCAGTGTCATCGGAATGGCAAGCCGTATTCCCGAGGCGAATACGATGGCTTTCAACGTGCCTCCCCTACCGGGGATAGGAAGCCTTGGCGGGTTTAGCTTCATCCTGCAGGACCGCAGTGGTCATACCACGCAGGAACTGGACGAAACAACCAAGGCATTTTTAGCAGAAGCTCGCAAACGGCCTGAGATTGCCATGATATACTCTACGTTCCGTACCGACACACCTGGCTATAAATTCGATGTTGATCGGGAAAAAGCCCAAAAACTTGGTGTGCCGGTAAGTAGTGTGTTCAATACGCTGCAAGCATTTTTGGGTGGGTTGCAGGTCAATGATTTTAATCGATTTGGTCGCACATACAAAGTTGTTATCCAGGCCGACGCTCCCTATCGCCGTGGCGTGGAAGACCTGAGGACCCTATATGTGGAGAGCAATACAGGAGTGATGGTGCCGTTAAGCACGTTGGTGAAGGCGGTGCCGGTAAACAATCCAACTGCTATCAAGAGATTCAACGGGTTCCGGTCAGTTTTGATCGGTGGCAGTCCGGCGCCTGGCTATAGCTCAGGTCAAGTAATCAAGGCTCTGGAGGAAGTAGCGGCGCAATCGTTGCCGCAAGGCTACAGCTATGAGTGGGCTGACCAGAGCCGCGAGGAGAAAGTTTCCGGTGGTCGGACGCCAGTTCTGTTCGGACTTGCCATTTTATTTGTTTTCCTTTGTTTGGCAGCCTTGTATGAAAGCTGGACAGTTCCCTTTGCGGTTCTATTAACAGTGCCAACAACAATTTTTGGGGCGTTCCTGTTTATGTTCGCGCGTGGGCTGGAAAACAGTGTATACATGCAAATTGGCCTCGTCATGCTAATCGGCTTGGCAGCAAAAAATGCGATATTGATTGTTGAGTTTGCCAAGATTCGCGTGGAAAGAGGGATGCCGATTAGAGAGGCAGCTATTGAAGCCGCAAAACTGCGGATGCGTCCGATTGTCATGACCTCGCTTGCCTTCATCGTCGGTGTATTTCCACTAGTATTCGCTACAGGCGCCGGTGCTGGTTCGCGTAATGCGATGGGAACGACAGTCGTTGGTGGAATGGCCCTCGATACGGCGCTTGGTATTTTCGTAATCCCTTGCTTGTTCGTGGTCATTGAAGAGTTTTCTGAATGGCTGAAAGCCAAACGGAATCAACCGAGTGCCGGCCCCGCTGCACCGCAAGAGGTTCCTGCACCCCACCAAGATTGAAATAAATGAAAAGAGGCCGTTGGAGCAGGATTGCTTCGACGGCCTCTTTTGGCAATTGCAGTGCACGGCGTTATTTCAGTAAACGCCGGAATATAATCGGTGTTAACAGCAAGATAAAAAACAAACGAAAAATTTGGTAAGAAGCAATAACCGAAAGATCGGCTCCAAGTGCGATGCCGGTCACGCTCATTTCAGCAATGCCGCCAGGGGCCATGCTAAGAAAAGACGTTACGTCGGAGTACCCATAGTAGTAAGAGAGCATGAACGCAATTCCCAGTGAAGCGACGATCACTGCCACAACACCCAATAAAGTGTAAATCGTTAAAATCCGCCAGTTGCTCAAACTGGCCAATTCGATTTTTACGCCCATATAGGCTCCCACGGCAATTTGGCAAAGAATCGTCAACCAAAGCGGTAATGGAGGGCAAGCAATCCCGCTCATTGAGGCCAGGCCAGCACCAAGGATAGGTCCCATCAAGAAGGGGGTCGGCAAACTCAATTTGCTGCAGATTAATGCAGAAAGCAGAGAGAGTCCCAACAGCGGGAATGCATTACTTGGAATGGCTGTCCAAATCGGAACCGGGCCTGGGGCCGCGGCGACAGACGAAGAAAATGTTCCCAAGCTACCTGCTGCTTGCGTTGCTAAATATGGCACGACAAACAGAACTGACAACAAACGGACCGTATGCATAAACGAGACCACCGATACATCAGCATCAGCAATTTCTTCGCTCATGATCACCATCTGGGAAAAACCGCCGGGGACACTTCCCAACATTCCGGTGGTAAAACTGATGCCGGTTTGGCGATGAGTAAAATAGCCCAACAACATACTCAATAATAAAATCAGACTGGTTACCAAAAACATGACCGGCAGTTGAGCAACGATTTGTGAGGCGGCTTCTGCTGTGAATGACTTGCCGATTAAATATCCGAGAACAACAAGCGCTGCATTGCGTATCGACATTGGAAAAAACAACTTTTGCTTGCGATATTGCGACCATATGACCACGGCGCTCAATGGCCCAAGCATCCATGCTAGCGGAAAATGAAAAGAAAAAAATAAAATGCCGCCGATAGCAGCGATTAGAAAAGTCTTGAGAACGCCTGTTCTCTGATGCATTTTTAACCAACGCTCCCTGTATATGCAATCTGCTTCATGATACAATACATTACTCTGCTTAAAGCAAAAATGCAACTGATAGCAGGAGCAATAGACGGACATGAATGAAAGACGACACTAAACGTCGCTTAAAGATAACAGCCGCAAACAAGTCGATGAAAATAAAAAAGAGCCTTGCGGCTCAACTAGGATGCTTCTTTGTATTTTTGGGGCATAGATTGCAATCCGAAAACTCACCGTAAGAAAGACATTCGACAAGGCGGACCATTTTAACCGGATTATTCATGTCGCCGGTGATAAACTCATCCTCGAAAATTGCCACGACGATGTCCCTATTCGCTTTTTCACAATAATAAGGTTCGGCGCCGATTAATTTCTCATTCATACAATCCTCTCCTATAGTCGATATTTATTTCTTCGACAACCGGAGGCACTTTCCTCTTAATTGCGAAAATTGACTTAAATATTTTCATCAAACAGGAGTCCTCCGTATTTTACCATAATATCTTTGTGAATTGGGTAGCGAGAAACTGATAGAATATGATATAATTTCCGAGGAAAAGGGTGAAGCAAATACAGATAGGATGCGGGCGTAGCTCAGTGGTAGAGTACCGGCTTCCCAAGCCGT
>CAYLSL010000095.1:0-7449 GCA_964386615.1 uncultured Veillonellaceae bacterium | reverse complement strand
AGTACCCCGACCACATCGAGATGCAGGAACCGGGCCGCACTTACCGTCGCTTCCACGCCATAGCCCTGCCACCCTTCGACTCCGTAGGGTACGGCAACCACGCAGCGGCGGCCGGTGTAGGCGTCCGCTTCATTCAGCACACTGATCAGACGGTCGCATACCAACTTCAACCGGGTATGCATGCCCAGAAAGTATACCGGTGATGCCAGGATCACCGCATCCGCCTGCTTCACCTGGTTCAGCAATTCATTAAATTCATCGTTAATTATACAGGAAGCGCCTTTGTCCAGACAAGCATAACACGCTTTGCAGGGTTCTATCGCAAGGTCCGGCAGCCGCAGCAGCTTCTTCTCCGTCGAATCCGGCAACGCCGCCAACATCGCTTTGGCCAGAATCTCCGAGTTCCCCGTCTTACGGGCTGATGACACGATCGCCAACACTTTCATTTCGTTCTCCTCCAGAAGGTTATTATGTTTTGGGCTTGCCAATCCAGGCATCGACCGGGTAACCCCGTTCTTCCCAATATCCTTTGTGCGGCGCCGCGACCAGTTCCATGCCGACCAGCCACTTCACCGCCTTATATGCGTACATTTGCGGCACCACCAGGCGTACCGGGCCACCCAGATCGGAAGGAATTTCACTGCCATCGATTAAAACCGCCACCATCACATCGTCCAGTCGCGCCTGTTCGATCGACAACGTATCGGTGTACACTGTTTCGGCGGAAAAAAACTTGACATAGCGAGCCTCCGGTTTTACGCCAACCCGATCTAGCAACTCCGACAGCCGCACCCCTTCATAGGTGATCTGGAATACCGACCAGCCCTCGACGCAGTGAAAATCGCTCACCTGCACCTTGCGCGGCAATCGGAGAAACTCTTCCCAGCGCAAAACCAGCGGTTTTTCGACCAGCCCGCCGATCTTAAACTGCCAGCTGACAGAATCGGCGCAGGGAATTTCCCGTTCGATTTTGTAGACCTTGAACTTGCCGGTATAGCCTCCGCCCTTTGGTGGCGAAGATTCCGGCATGGGTACCGGTTTGGGCTGCATCTTGTTGCATTGGGCAAACAAGGCCATTGTTTCGGTTTTTGTGCGCGCCGCCAGTTGTCCGACCCAGCGCCAGGCAACCGCAATTCCGCCCAACAAAGTTGCCCCGGCAAGAAAACGAAGAAAACCCCGCCGGTTTTGCGTCGACGATAGCCGTTGAAAATTCATCGCGCGTCACGCCCCTTTATTCTGGTTTGGTGATGCAAGATATTTTTACTACATACTTTATTTCAGCTTTTCAATCACGAATCCCTTTGTTTTGACAACTTCATTCGTTTTGTTTTTGGCTTGTAAACTTTTACCTGTTGAATCAGAAAAATCTGTGATATTATTACTAAGATTAGATAGTTTTTGCGCATTTTTCGCAAACAACGTCAAAAAAATACGTAAATTATATAAAAAACACAAAAAAATTGCAGGAGGGGATCCCATGGCCGAGTATCCGGATAAAAAAAGGTCGGCATCGGAGTTACTGGAAATGGTTGCAGAACTGGCGCCCTATTTTAATGACATGATCGCAGGTGACATCGGCGTCTCCGTGATCCGGGACGGCAAGTATATCGCCTATGTCCCCGCCGGATCCCTTGATTTAAAAAACAAGATTGGCGACCCGGTCAAAGGAAAAGTAAGTCTGGATTGCCTGCAAACCGGACAAAATATAACCCAGGTCATCACCAGCGAAAAATCGGCCTATGGCACGGCTTATGTCGCCTGCGCCATGCCGTTCAAGGATGGCAACTCTGTGGTCGGCTGTGTCACGACGACACAGACGGTTGAAAAACAGGACAAAATCATTTCCATCGGCAGTGAACTGGCCGCTTCTTCGCAGGAACTGAACGCCGGCATGGAGGAACTGTCCGCCAGTGCTATGGAAGTAGCCGGAACCACCGGTGAATTGACCCGGCTCAGTCAGGAAGTCGCCCATGCGACCCGGCAGATGGATGAAGTGGTTTCTTTCATTAAAAACATTGCCGGCCAGACCAATCTGCTTGGTTTAAATGCCGCCATAGAAGCCGCCCGGGTTGGCGAACAGGGCCGCGGGTTTGGCGTGGTTGCGGAAGAAGTTCGCAAATTGGCCACTTCCAGCGCCGAATCCGTCAAAACGATCACCAAGTCATTGCAACAGGTTCAGGCTTCTATCGACTCCCTGTCCAGCAAACTTTCCGTCATCGACCGCAATGTCGCCGAACAATCGACGGCTGTCGGCGAAATGACCAAATTCAGCCAGAACCTGGCTGTCCTGGCCAGTGATCTGTCGCAGGTTTCGTCCACACTGTTTGACGATTGACTTTGGCCGGTAATTTTTAACCCTGTCGTAATAGCAAGCCTGTTTTGCGAACGCAAAGCAGGCTTATTTCTTTCAATTGACATACAGAATATGCCATGCCTATAATTAAGGCGATATCAGGGTTTTCCCCGCGCATAATGTGCAAGACGACAGGCAGGAGGCAAGGATAATCATGGCGGAATATCCACAACGCAATCGCTCTGCTGCGGAATATCTGGAGATGTTTGCCGAGCTCGTACCGTTCTTTAACGACCTGATTCCCGGCGACATCAGCGTATCAATCATTCGGGATGGCAAATACATTGCTTATATGCCTGCCGACACATTGGATTTTAAGAATAAAATCGGCGACCCCGTCAAAGGCGGTGTCAGCCTGCGTTGCCTGGAAACCGGCCAGCCGCAAAGCGCGATCATCAGCAAGGAGAAGTCAGCCTACGGCGTCGCTTACGCCGCCAATTCGGTCCCGTTCAAAAACGGCAATACCGTGACCGGCTGCGCCACCATCGCACTGCGGATTGACAAACAGGAAAAAATCATTGCCGTAAGCGGTGAGCTGGCCGCCTCTTCTGAAGAACTAAATGCCGGCATGGAAGAATTGTCGGCCAGCGCGCTGGAGGTTTCTTCCACCGCAGGCGAATTAACCGTCCTCAGTCGCGAAGTCGCCAAAGCGACTCGCCAGATGGATGAAGTCGTGTCTTTTATAAAAAACATTGCCGGACAAACCAATCTGCTTGGCCTGAATGCTGCGATCGAAGCTGCACGGGTCGGTGAACAGGGACGCGGTTTCGGCGTGGTTGCCGAAGAGGTTCGCAAACTGGCCGCTTCCAGTGGCGAATCCGTCAAAACCATCACTACAACCCTCCAGCACATCCAGTCCTCGATTGACCTGCTGTCAAGCCAGCTTGCCACCATTGACCGCAATGTCGGCGAACAATCAACCGCCATCAGTGAAATGACCAAGTTCAGCCATAATCTGGCTTCACTTTCGACCGAACTGACGCAAGTTGCCGGCACCTTGTTTGAGAACCGTTGATACAGCGGTTTCGCAACTGCTATTTATACAAAACCCGCTGCGCCTGCCGCAGCGGGTTTTCTCTTGTCATTGCCAGAAAAATGCGGTAGAATGTCAACGTGCGCCGTGCAAATGTTCATTCGTAAAGGAGTAATTGTTATGCGTCCATTTTCCAAACTGACAACCGGCCTGGTCGGACAGCCGATGCTGGAAATCCTGACAACCGTCACCGCGATGGAAGCCGCCGGACAAAAAGTCTACCGCTTTGAAGTCGGTGACTCCGATTTTGATGCGTATCCACACATCATCGATGCAACCAAAGCTGCCCTCGATGCAGGGCATACCCGTTACGTCAATTCGATGGGAATCGAACCGCTTCGCCAGTCGATCCGGACCTATATCGAACAGGGTTGGGGCTTCAAACCCGATCTGGACCAGATTGTCGTTGCGCCGTCCAATAGCCTGATCGATTTTGTCGTGCGCTGCGTAGCCGATCCTGGCGACGAAGTCATCTTCTCCGATCCCGGATTCCCTTCCTACTTTGCAGTCACCAACTACCTGGGAATTCGCGATGTGCGGGTGCCGGTTTATGAATCCAACGGGTTCCGGCTCAATCCGGACGACCTGGAAGCACGCATCACTGACAAGACCCGCCTGATCATCGTCAATACGCCGCAAAACCCGACCGGCGCCGTGATGACCGCCGACGAGGCGGCACGAATCGCTGCGATTGCAAAAAAACATCAACTCTGGATCCTCAGCGATGAAATGTACTCGGAAAACTTATATGACGGCGCAACCCATCATTCACCGTCTGTCTTTGACCAGTGCCGCGAACAGACCATCCTCTTGCACGGCTTTTCCAAAGGGTTTTCGATGTCCGGCTGGCGTCTGGGCTATGCCGTCGGCCCCGCCGCGTTAATGGCCAAGATTGGCTTGATGTTCAATACGATTTACACCTGTGTGCCGCCGTTCATCCAATATGCCGGAGTCAGTGCGCTCGACAGCGATCGCAGTTTACTGCGGGAACGAATGGAAAAATACCGGCAGCTGCGCGACGTTATGGTCGGGGCCCTGAACGAAATCCCCGGTGTCTCCTGTCCCACACCGCAAGGCGCTATCTATGCGTTCCCCAATATCAAGGGAACAGGCCTGTCCAGCCAGGCTTTTGCCAAAACCGTACTGGAAAAGGCCGGCGTCGCAACTGTGCCGGGCACCTGCTTCGGCCCATGCGGCGAAGGCTATGTAAGGCTCTGCTATCTGCGTGAAGAATCGCTGATCCGCGAAGCTTGCGCCAAAATGAAACAGGCGCTGAAATAGCCATAGTGAACCAGATGAAAAACGCGCCTCACGGCGCGTTTTTTTATTGACCAGTCATTTTGCAACAGCAATGATCAGGGTTTGCGCGGCAGCACTACCGGAATCGTCAGCAAGAGCAATGTGCCGGCCAGCATCAATAGGGATGCTGCCGTAAGCGCCGGCCCCAGCGAGCCGGTCTGGTCGCGCAGAAAGCCGGAAACAACTGGCGCGACCACCGCCGACAACATAATGGAACCGTTGAAAATTCCGACCGAAGCTCCGGTCAGTCCCGGATGGCGTTGTTCAACAATATCCGCCGACCAGGCCAGCATAGAGGGGACAAACGCCGTGTTGCTGAGCATGCCGAACAAAGCCAGCAACCCGATCAACACATAATGATTTTCCACTTGCGATAATAGCAATACCACGACAGCTCCCGCCGGCAATACAAACAGGGCGACTTTTTTCCGGCCGATACGGTCTGCCATGCGGCCCCAGAACATCGAAGCCGGAATCGCGCTGACTGCAATCAGTCCGGTAAAAAAACCCGACGCGCCGAGCGAAAACCCTCGTTCCACCTTAAGAAAAGTCGGCCCCCAGGTCACCGCGACCCAGAATCCATATAGCGCAGTGAATGTCGTCAGATTGATCCGCCACAGATCCATGTCGAGTAAAATCGCTTTATACTGCGCCCACTTCGGCGACGGCGCACCCGGCGTTTCCGGCAAATAGCGGTAGAAAAGCAGCAACATCACAATCGACGGCAGTGCCAACACCAAGATCGGCAACCGGATATCCCGGTAGATTTCGTACAACCAACCGCTGGCAGTCATTCCGGTCAGCAATCCCACTGCCATGCCGATGCCAATCAGGGCTGAGCTGAAAGCCCGCCTTTGCGGTTCCACTTTCTGCATCATCATACCAAACGAGGAAGGATAAAAGCCGCCGGCGCCCAATCCATGCAATGCCATGCAAAACAGCATCGCCGGATAGTTGCCGATGACCAACCCCAGTCCAATCGCGCCGCTAGCGGCAACAGCATATGTCCATAGCAGCACGCGCCGCATACCTACCCGGTCGCCTAAAATACCGGCGGGAACTTGCAGCAACAAATAGGTAAAGAAATAACTGCCGGTCAATAATCCGACATCCGCCGACGACAAGGAAAAGTCGGTGGAAATGATTGACAACAGCGGGTACAAAACCGTGCGGTTGGCATAAGTCAGCGCCCAGCCAGCCGCTAGTAAAAAAATCATCATCTGTGGTAAATCCTTTTCCGGTTAATTATCGGCAAATGAGTTCCGTACCGCCAGAAGCAGGTCGGGATATTTAAATGTATAACCTGCCGCCTGCAGGCGGGTCGGTAGTACCCGTTGCCCGTTCAGAATCAGTTCATCTGCCATCTCGCCAAACAGCAACCGCAGCGAAAATGCCGGCACGGGCAGCCAGGACGGGCGATGCAGCGCCGCGCCGATCGCGGCTGCCATCTCATTCATCGTCACTGCCTTGGGTGCAGTTACATTGTAGGGTCCTTGCATCGTCGAATCAGTCAGGGCCTGGCTGACAATCGCCACCACATCATCCCGGTGGATCCAGGAAATCGGCTGTTTGCCATCACCGGCCGGACCGCCGACAAAAAACCGAAACGGAGTAGCCAACCGGGCCAGAAAACCGCCCGGTCCCAGCACGACGCCCAGCCGCAGCACAACCAGCCGACAGCCGGTTTCAGCCACCCCCGCCACCGCCGCCTCCCAGTCCTGCGCCACGCCGCACAACCAGCTCGCTCCGGCCGGACTCTGTTCGCTGAATTGCTGCGACGGATGTGTGCCATAGTAACCGACGGCCGAAAAACTTACAAAGACCCGGGGGCCTGGTTTTCCCTGCCTGGCGAGGTCGCAACATGCCTCTGCCAGCGCCCGGCTGAGCAGGATCCGGCTATCGCGGATCTTCTGTTTGTAGGCGGTCGTCCAGCGACTGCCGGCAATACTTTCACCGGCCATATTCACTACCGCATCGACGCCGTCCAGCCAATGCGGCGATAACGCCATTCCTGGCAGAGGCGCATCACGACGGGTCAGGAGCACAGTTTCGTGCCCCTGACTCTTTAACGCCTTAGTTAATGCTGTTCCGACAAATCCGGTTCCCCCCGTAAGCAGAATCCGCATGCCGGACACTCCTTTCAGCCTTTATTCCACTCCGCCCAGGCTGCGCCGACCGCCGCGCCCTGCGTCACTTTGACGCCGAGAGCCGAGAGAGCGCGTTCCACTGCGTACAGCGTCAGCACCAGTTCATTGATGCAGATATTGCCCATGTGGCCGACCCGGAATATTTTCCCTTTCAACGGGCCAACGCCGCCAGCCACCACGATATCGTATTCTTCCATTTTGGCCCGGAAGGCAACATCATCCAGGCCCTCGGGATATTTTATCACCGACAGGGTCGGCGCCACCGCGTCCGGCGCAGTGATCAGTTCCAGGCCGATCGCCTTCAGTCCGGCGCGGAAGCTGCGGGCAATCCTTTCATGCCGGGCATATCGTGCTTCCAGTCCTTCTTCCAGAATCATCTGCACGGCCTTGGCCAAAGCCTGGATCAAATTCACCGGCGGGGTGGAAAAGTACATGGACGGGTTGTCCATGATCGGCAACCAGTTCTTCCAGTCTACATAATAACCGGCGACCGTCCCCATCTGTTCGCGGCGGGCCAGCGCTTTTTCGTTGAACGCGACGATCGTCAGCCCCGGCGGTGTGCCAAACGCTTTCTGGCTGGTCGTGATGATCACGTCGATCCCAAGGTCTTTCATCGG
>CAYLSL010000094.1:3179-7574 GCA_964386615.1 uncultured Veillonellaceae bacterium | reverse complement strand
CAGAAGGTGTGGTTGCCCTGGATGCTTTCATAGGCGCTGACACCGGGCATGATTGCCTTGCGCCCGCCGCCAAACCCGGCCATCAGATGATAGACGATGCCGCTGGTCAGAATGACCTTGTCGGCTTCTGCCACCCGACGGTTGACAATGATCGGCACGCCGTTTGAAGTGGCGCCAAGTTGCACCAGGTTCGCCTTGTCCTTGCAGTCATGTTGGTAAATCTTGATCCGGTGACAGACTTCTTCGCCGCAGACGATGATGTTTTCCGCCGCAGTCAGCGGGCGGTGCGCACCAAGCGTGACGACGATGGAAATGTCTTGATCCGGCACACCGGCTTCATTCAGTTCCGACAACAGCGTGGGCAGAAATTGATCGTGTTTGATCCAGGCCCGGGTAATATCACCGACGGTAATGACAACTTTATCGCCAGCCTTGACAGTCTGTGCCAGGGGTAAGGCGCCGACCGGATTGCGCAGCGCCTCGCGGACCGCTGCCGGCACATCGACAATTCCTTCTGCCGGGGTTCCCTTGATGTCGTAAAGGACTCGTTCCACTGGCAGTGACAGCTCCATCGTGCTTTCACCAAAACCAAACTGGTACTTTTTCATGTTCATTTTTCACACTCCTGACATAGGCAGGGGTTAAGCTTTTCAACTTAACCCCTTTATCAACATATGCTATTACTTCTTCTTGGCTTCTTCGATTTCCTTCAACCAGCTGTCGAATTTTCCGCCGTATTTGTCGTAAACTGGCTTCACAGCTGCCTGGAAGGCCTTGGAATCGACATCGCGGATGATTTCCATGCCACCTGCCTGCACGACCTTGAATTGTTCGGCCATTTGATCGGCACCCCACTTGCGGACATGCTGGGCAGATTCTTTTGCCGCCTGGATCAGGATTTCCTGACTGGCTTTATCGAAGGAATCGAAAAACTTTTTGCTCATCACGATGGTAGCCGGCGAATAGGTGTGTTTGGTCATCGAGAAATATTTCTGAGTCTCCTGCAATTTGAATGCATACACGACATTGACCGGGTTTTCCTGTCCATCGATGGTTTTCTGCTGCAACGCAGTCAGGGCTTCCGTCCAGGCCATCGGGACCGCATTGGCTCCCAATGCCTTAAAGGTATCGATAAAGACCGGGTTTTCCATGACCCGGATCTTGAGTCCGGCGACATCAGCCGGTGTGCGCACCGGGCGCTTGGAATTTGTCAGGTTGCGGAAGCCCCGCTCGGCAAAGGCAAGGCCTTTCAGGTTGATTTTATCAAACTGGGCCAGCATTTTTTGGCCGACCGGTCCATCGAGAACTTTGTAAACCTCCGCCTCGGAAGCGAACAGGAACGGCATTTCAAATACCGCCAGCTCTGGCAGGAAGTTGCCGATCGGACCATTGGTGATCACACCGGCGTGTACTGTTCCCATTTGCATGCCCTCAATCAACGCCCGCTCATCGCCAAGCGAAGCATTGGGGTATACTTCGACTTTGATTTTCCCCTGGGATTTGGCTTCCACCACTTCTTTGTATTTCAGGGCGGTGATGTGATAAGGGTCTTTTTCGTTAACGACGTGGGCGAGCTTGATGGTCTTGACTTCCGGCTGCGCCGGGGCGCCGGCAGGTTTTGTCTCGGGCTTGGACGACCCGCATCCGGCGGCAACAATGAGAAATAGCAAGGTCATTACAAGTGCAAAATACCGTTTTGATCTGGACATTCATTCATCTTCCTTTCAATAATAGAATTCAAAAGATTTGTGTCAGGCTGAAAAAGATACAGAAAGGCCCTGCAGATGTTTCTGGTGAAAGAAACCTTCCGCAGGGTCTTTTATACCCACGGTGTAACGCGGCGCCATTGCCGCGAGCTGCATCGCTCGGTCCAGTCCTGCTGCCAGCGGAACCCTAGACGCACTCTCTTTCGTTTCTTAAGGGGATTATGATGAACTTTGTATACAAGGTACCATCTTCACCTGCACCCTGTCAAGAGAATTTTGCGAATTTTTGACGATTTTTGTGTAAATGGTTGCGAAAATGCAGCAAGATGTAATTATTATTGTGAGGAAACTGCAATTTTTACGTCAAACCAAAACCGCACGCCGTCTGGCGTATTTTCAACCCCATAACCGCTGCCGTGAAGATCCTGGATGGCACGCACGATCGATAAGCCTAACCCGTGTCCGCCGTCTTGATGCGTACGGGCCTTATCGACTTTGAAAAAGCTGGTCCAAATTTTATCCAGGCTGTCTGCCGGAATGGGCGAACCGGAGTTATGGACACAGACCCGGACATGATCTGAATCATTGCTTGGAGTAAGCGAGACTTCCACCGTTTTTGCCGCATCAACATGGGCGAGGGCATTATTGAGGAAATTGAACAGGACTTGTTCCACACGGAGCCGGTCTGCCTGTACCAGGCAGCAATCCGGTTTGCTGATGCGGAGTGATATTGAATTATCGGCCAGGATCGTCCGGTATTTCTGCACCAGGTCATCAATCGAAGCCGACAGATCGAAAATTTCCGGAGAGAGTTGGAAAATGCCGGATTCCAATTGTGACAGGCTCAGCAGATCCCGTACCAGGTGATCCATTCGTTCCGCCTCTTCCATGATCACGTTGCAGTAGTGGTCTTTGCTTTGCTCGTCCTGCGCCACGTTTTCCCGCAAGCCTTCCGCATAACCCAAAATCAGCGCGAGCGGTGTTTTGAGTTCATGCGACACGTTGGAGACAAATTCCTTGCGCATTTTGTCCAGTTGTCTTTCTTTTTCTACATCCGCCAATAATTGGCGGTTTTTTTGGTTGAGTTCATCAATCGCATTATCCAGGCGTTGGGAAAGATGATTGATACTCTGCCCCAGTTGTCCAATCTCATCGCTGCGTTCAATCGACGCTTTCTGGGAAAAATCAAGCACAGCCATGCGCTGGGCGATGCGATTCAGATTCAGGATCGGCCGGATAAAACGTTTGGCAAAGAAAAATGCCCAGGTGCATCCAGCCAAGATGGAAAGCAGGCCGGTGAAAATAACGAACTGGGAAGCGACGGCCGCACTATCTGCAATCGGCGCCAGGGCCTGGCGCATGTGCAGCAGGTCGCCATTGTTCAGTTTGCGGTCGATGACAATAAAATCAATTTTTATATCCGGATCGCCTTGTATTTCCAGTGACGTTTTTTCATCGACGGATTTTCGGCTTTTCGTAATGTGGGGTGGGGGCGGCGGAACCCGCAGGCTTTCCTTGCTGTGGCCGGAATTTTGCTGGTGAATGAAGGGGCCGAAAGAGGTGTATTTTATCTGACCACTCTGGTCAGTGATCACGATGCCGGCGCCGAGTGAGTTGGCGATGCGTTTCAATTCGGTCGCGAGATCTGCCGGGTTGCCGCGATAGGCATCATCAATCGTTTTACCAGCTTCGACCAGGGCTGCTTCTTTTTTCCAGACGTACACTTTTTCCAGCAGGATTGTTGAACTCAGCAGGGACAGCAAAGCAAAGAACAGCAATAATCCGCTTAAGGCAAAAAACAGGCGGTTGCGCAGGGAAAGTCTCATTTTTCGACCTCAAAACGATAGCCGTAGCCGCGGATCGTTTGCACCAGGGAAGCGCTATCCCCCAATTTGCTGCGCAGTCGATTGATATGCGTGTCGACGGTTCGTAAATCGCCGTAGTAATCAAAATTCCAGACCTGGTTCAAAATTTGCTGACGACTGAGTGCCTTGCCTCTGTTTTCAAACAGAAAAGCCAGCAGGTCGTATTCCTTGGGGCTCAATTCAAGCGGCGCAGCATCGAGGGACACCAGGCGCGAGTCGGTATCGATGTTCAATCCGTTACTGCTGCGTTCCACTGCTTTTTCGGACTCCAGACGGCGAAACAGTGCATTGACACGGGCGGTCAACACTTTCGGACTGAATGGTTTGGTCACGTATTCATCCGCGCCCAGCTCGAAAGCAAATAGTTGATCCAGTTCTTCGCTGCGGGCGGTCAGCATAATGATCGGCACGGAGCTTTTTTTGCGGATTTCGCGGCACACGGTCAGTCCGTCCGGTTCCGGCATCATCACATCAAGAATGACCAGATCGATTTTTTCGGCGGCCAGCAGTGTAAGGGCCGACTGCCCATTGTCTGCCTCTACTATTGTATAGCCTTCCCGTTGCAAAAAATCCGAGATTAACTTGCGGATTCGTTGTTCGTCATCCGCAATCATTACGGTTTTATTTTGCATGATTTTCCTCCCGTGCAATATGGTTTCAGATTTAACTTAGTTCCAGAATAAAGAGGTTTGGCCGTGAAGTCAACCTAAAACCGCTGAAAATGAAAAAGTTCAGCGTATGGACAAAATCCCGTAACAAAGCTGTGACAATCTGGCCGCATACTAAAGGTGGACAAGTAAAAGTGCGGATGAGCGGGGGATTAA
>CAYLSL010000094.1:0-3079 GCA_964386615.1 uncultured Veillonellaceae bacterium | reverse complement strand
ATCTGGCCGCATACTAAAGGTGGACAAGTAAAAGTGCGGATGAGCGGGGGATTAACATGCAAACAATTGGTCAAAGGCTGATGAAACATAAGCTTGCTGTAGTGCTGATTACTCTGTTGATAATCGGTGTTGCTGCCGGAGGGGTTTTTTATTCCAAACGCAATGGAACTCCGGTTGCAATGGAAGTTACGACAACCGTCGGCCGGGGCGATGTGAAGTCGACAATAGCTGCCACCGGCACGATTTCGGCGGTAAATACGGTGGAGATCAGTTCAAGGGTCACCGGCCTGATCAGCGAACTGCGGGTGCAGGAAAATGACGTGGTGAAAGCGGGCCAGGTTTTGCTGGTGCTTGACGATACAACCTTGCGGACGCAAGTTGCCCAGTACAAAGCCCAACTGGATAATTACGCGGCGATTTATGAGCGCAGCAAGCGATTGACGGGAGCTGGCGGTCAATCGATCCAGCAGATGGAAACCGACCGGACGAACTGGCAGGTGGCCCAGTCTACCTATAATAATTATGTTGCCCAGCTACAATACTATGTCATTACTTCGCCGATCGACGGAATGGTCATCGGCAAGCCGACGCCGGCCGGCCAGACGGTGGCGCAGGGGATTTCCAGTCCGCAGGTCATCATGTATGTGGCGGATATGTCGAAGATGCAGATCAAAGTCCTGGTGGATGAAACGGATATCGGGCGGGTAAAGTTCGGTCAACCGGTTTCGTTTACCGTTGATACTTATCCGGACAAGACATTTACCGGCAAAGTGACGACGATTTCCCGCAGTGCCACGACTTCGTCGAATGTGGTGTATTATCCGGTATATGTCGATGTGGATTCCGCCGATGGATTATTATTTCCGACGATGACCGCCCGGACCACGATTCAGACCGGCGAGAGCAAAGATGTACTGGTGGTTCCGACTTCAGCGGTAAAAGAAGAAAAAGGCAAAAAATATGTTCAGGCGATGGTGAATGGAAAATCACAAAATATAACGGTGGAAACCGGTTTGAGTGATGATGACAATGTGGAAATCATCAGCGGGTTGAATGCAGGGGACAGGGTAATTCTTCCGACAGTTAAACCGGGTTCCGCAGCCACGACCAGCAAACAAAACCAGGGGCCGCCGCCACCGATGTAATGACGGGAGAAAAAATGAACACCACCAATAACGCAATGATTACGCTGCAAAATGTGACCAAGACTTATCAGATGGGGGATTCGATCGTGCATGCATTGGACGGGGTTACCCTGTCGATTGAGCGGGGCGAGTTTGTTGCCATTACCGGGCCGTCCGGGTCCGGCAAGTCAACCCTGATGAATATCCTAGGTTGTCTGGACCGGCCGACGGCAGGTTCTTATCAGCTGGACGGAGACGAAGTCGCCACACTGAATGACGATCAACTGGCAGTTACCCGCAATAGGAAAATCGGCTTTGTTTTTCAGAATTTCAATCTGTTGCCGCGAATTTCAGCGATCAAAAATATTGCACTGCCGCTGGTTTATGCCGGAGTCAATGATACGGAGCGGATGCATCAGGCACTGGTGATGCTGGAGAAAGTAGGGATCGCCGAACGAAAGGATCACCGTCCCAATGAACTTTCCGGCGGACAACGGCAGCGGGTTGCCATTGCCCGGGCGTTGGTCACCGATCCGGCGATTTTGATCGCCGATGAACCGACCGGCAACCTTGATACAAAATCCAGCAATGAAATCATGGATGTGTTCTGCAGTTTGCATCGTCAGGGCCGCACCATTATCATGGTTACCCATGAAGCTGACATTGCTGCCTATGCACAGCGCGTCATCCATGTTCGGGATGGCAAGATCCTCGGGAGGTAAAGTTTATGTTTCGTGAAAGTATCATTATTGCTCTCGAAGGGCTTAAATCAAACAAGCTGCGTTCTATTCTGACCATGCTGGGCATAATCATCGGCGTCGGTGCCGTAATTGCCATGGTCTCGATCGGCATGGGCGTACAGCAGAAGGTACAGAGCTCCATCGCCAGTCTGGGCAGCAATTTGCTTATCGTCATGCCGGGGTCGAATGCGCCGCCGGGAACAGTCCGTCTGGCGGCCGGTTCGAATATTACACTGACCAACCAGGATGCCAAAGCGATTGGCAAACAGGTAGCCGGGATCAATTATGTTTTGCCGGCAGTGAGTTCACAATACCAAGTGATCTACGGCAATCAAAACTGGAAAACTTCAGTGCAGGGAACAACGCCGGATTTTTTGGCGGTGCGGAATTACTCCCTTTCTCAGGGCAGCTTTTTCAGCAGCCGCGATGATGACTCGCGGGCCAGAGTCGCTGTGCTCGGTCAGACTGTTGCGACCAATCTGTTTGGCGGCGCCAGCCCGATCGGCAAGATGATCCGCATTAATAAAGCCCCGTTTCGGGTAGTCGGGGTTCTGGCCAGCAAAGGCCAATCTTCGATGGGACAGGATCAGGATGACATGGTGATTATTCCCCTGTCCACTGCCCAGGATCGGCTCATGGGCATCACCTATCTCAACAATATCAGTATTCAGGCGAAAAACAGCGAAGTCATCAACAAGGTGCAGGAAGATGTGACAACACTGCTGCGTACCCGCCACCGACTGGCCGCCAATGTGGAGAATGATTTCACCGTTCGCAACATGACTGCACTGATGGCAACCATGACCGAAACCACTGACACGATCACGCTTCTGCTCGGTAATATTGCAGCCATCTCCCTGTTGGTCGGCGGCATCGGTATCATGAACATCATGCTGGTGTCGGTGACTGAACGGACAAGGGAGATCGGTATCCGCAAGGCGCTCGGTGCAACCTTCAACAATGTACTGCTGCAGTTCATCATTGAAGCGATTGCCATCAGCGTAACCGGCGGCTTGTTCGGGATAGTCGCCGGTGTGGCCGGAGCGCGGGCGATATCGATGGTGGCCGGCTGGAATACTGTGGTCGCCTGGTGGGCGATCGTCGGTGCATTCGGCGTGTCAGTGATGATAGGGCTGTTTTTTGGCATCTATCCGGCCCGCAAAGCAGCATTGCTTGACCCGATCGATGCCTTGCGTTACGAATAATATATGCCTG
>CAYLSL010000093.1:0-7593 GCA_964386615.1 uncultured Veillonellaceae bacterium | reverse complement strand
ATTTTAAAACTTTGTGATATAATAGAAAAAATTAATGGTAAGAGCCGGAAGTAACCCTTCCGGCGCTTCGCCTTTCTGGAGCGAGCTGAAAGATGAAACGTCCTCTGGTGCAAATGCGGGGTATAGTTAAAAAATTTCCCGGTGTGGTGGCAAACGATCATGTCGATCTTGAATTGTTTGCCGGAGAGATTCACGCACTGCTCGGAGAGAACGGCTCCGGCAAGAGCACGATCATGTCTGTTTTGGCGGGGTTGTATAAGCCGGATGCGGGAGAAATATTGATTGAAGGGTCGTCTGTCGCCTTTACCTCTCCGCGGGATGCGATTTCGGCCGGGATTGGCATGGTTCATCAACATTTTAAACTGGTAGAGCCGTTTACGGTGGCGCAGAATATTCAAATGAGTGAGCGAAACGGCAATTTCTTGTTGTCCGATGCTGCTATTCGTCAAGAAATTAAAGAATTCGAGACTCGTTTTGGGCTTGCGGTAAATCCCGATGCATTGGTTTGGCAACTTTCTGTTGGCGAAAAGCAGCGGGTTGAAATTGTCCGGATGTTGTATCGTGGTTCCAGGGTATTGATTTTGGATGAACCGACAGCAGTATTGACGCCTCAGGAAACGGCGGAGCTATTTGTTAACATGAAGAAAATGGCGGCTGCCGGTTGTGCTGTCGTCTTTATCACGCATAAAATGAATGAAGTCCAGGAGGTTGCCGACCGGGTCACCGTGTTGCGTGGCGGAAAGGTCAGCGGCACCATGTTATGCAGGGATGTTCACGCACAGGAATTGGTCTGGTTGATGGTTGGGCGTGAAATTGTATTGAATGCAGAGCGCTGCGCCAATGGCCAGTGCGGCGGGGAAATTCTGACAATGCGCGGTGTCGCCGCGCAGAATGATTCAGGCCGTCCAGGGTTGTCCGATATTGGACTGTCACTTCAGGCCGGTCAGATTTTTGGTATTGCCGGTGTGGCGGGCAATGGTCAAAAGGAGCTGGCAGAAGTTCTGACAGGACTGCGTGCTGTGACTAATGGATCGATTGCGTTTTTGGGTGAAAACGTAACAGGGATGTCTCCTGCAGAATTGATTCAACGCGGTATCAGTTACGTACCGGAAGATCGGCTGGGCATGGGCTTGGTCCCCAGCCTTGACGCGGTTGAAAATATGTTGCTGAAAAGTTATACACAACCCGAGTTTTCCCACGGCTGGTTAATCAATCGCAAAGCAGCGGAAGCGAAAACCACAGCTATCGTTCAGCAATACAACGTGAAACTGGCGGGTTTGTCGCAACCGGTACGGGCGATGTCCGGTGGCAACCTGCAAAAGCTGCTGCTGGCCCGAGAAATTTCTGAACATCCGAAGCTGATTGTTGTCGTTTATCCGGCCCGCGGCCTGGATGTCGGCGCTACCGAATCCATTCATAAATTACTGATGGAATTGCGGGATCAGGGAACCGCTATTCTGTTGATTTCGGAAGACCTGGATGAATTGATGAAGTTATCAGACCGGGTTGGCGTGATGTTTGGCGGTCGTATCGTAGGCAATTTCCCAATCGAGGAAGTTGACCTGGAAGAAGTCGGTTTGTTGATGATGGGACTGTTCAGGCCAAAGGAGGAAAGCATTCATGGCGATGGCCGTTAAACTTGAAAAACGGTTGAACCCTTCCACCGCGATGAATGTCATCGTGCCCTTACTTTCAATATTCGCAGCTTTTTTGGTTGGTGCGGTTTTTTTGACGCTGACCGATCGTGAACCCCTGGAAGTTTATAGCGCAATGTTCAAAGGGGCGCTGGGTTCAGAATATGGGTTGGCGGAAACGGTCGTAAAGGCGATTCCATTGATGCTTTGTGCGTTGGGAATTTCTGCGGCGTTTCGGATGCAACTTTGGAATATCGGCGCCGAAGGGCAGTTTTATATGGGCGCATTTGCAGCCAGCTGGGTGCCGCTTACCTTCCCGCAGACACCAATGGTGCTGATGTTGCCTGGTATGTTTGTAATGGGCTGTATTGGTGGCGGACTCTGGGGATTGGCGCCAGCGGTGTTGCGTGCCCGTTGGAAAGTAAATGAAATCATTACGACCCTGATGCTCAACTATGTAGCAATTTTGTGGGTCGATTTTCTGGTTTACGGTCCATGGAAGGATCCCAAAGGATTCAACTTCCCGTTGACCGCAAAATTTCCGCCGGCTGCGGCGTTGCCAACCTTCGGCGATTCACGGATTCATGTCGGATTAATCTTGGCAATCATTTTGGCGGCAGCATTCTGGCTAATCTTTGAAAAGTCGCGCTGGGGTTATGAAGTCAAAGTGATTGGCGCCAGTGAACAGGCTGCACGCTATGCCGGCATGAATATCCGCCGCAATATTTATTGGGTGATGTTGTTATCGGGAGCTGTATGTGGATTGGCAGGCATGGCTGAAGTCAGCGGTATTGTCGGTCGGCTGCAACCCAATCTGAGTCCTGGTTATGGCTATACCGCAATCATTGTTGCCTGGCTGAGCAAGCTGAATCCAGCGGCAATTTTAGTCGTATCCGTATTGTTCGGCGCATTACAGGTCGGCGGTTTTTTCGTCCAGACAATGGGAGTGCCCGCTTCGGTGGCATCGATGTTGCAAGGCGCAGTGCTGTTCTTTGTGGTTGGCGGCGAATTTTTGACGCAGTACAGGCTTGTTATTAACCGGAAAGAGGTGGCGTGATGGGTGAACAAGTGTTTTTCATCGCGATACTTTCTTCGGCAGTAATTGCCGGCACGCCGATTTTATTTGCTGCACTGGGTGAATTGGTAACTGAAAAGGCCGGGGTGACCAATCTTGGTGTGGAAGGTATGATGCTAATTGGCGCTGTAGCCGGCTTTATGACGGCAATTGTGACCGGCAACAGCTGGCTGGGTTTGGTGGCGGCAATGCTGGCCGGCGGGCTGATGGGCTTGATCCATGCTGTGCTTACGGTCTCTTTGCGCGCTAATCAGGTTGTCAGCGGACTGGCGTTAACTTTGTTTGGCACCGGACTTAGTGGTTACTTGGGTAAAGGATATATCGGCATTCCGGTTGCAGAGCCATTCCGCAGCATACCATTACCGATTTTTGGCGACATTCCGTTTTTGGGTCCAGTCTTGTTTCGCCATGATGTTTTGATTTACTTAAGTTGGATCTTGGTGTTGACTTTGTGGTTTTTTATTACCCGAACCCGGGCGGGATTGTATTTGCAGGCGGTCGGCGAAAACCCTGGTGCTGCAGATTCTTTGGGAATTCCGGTGGCGGCCATCAGATATCTGTACGTAGTCATCGGCGGCATGTTATGCGGTGTCGGCGGGGCATACCTGTCACTGGCTTCGGCGCCCAGCTGGCTTGAAAACATGACGGCGGGCCGGGGCTGGATTGCAGTGGCGTTGGTGATTTTTGCCCTGTGGAAACCTGGCCGCGCCTTGGTTGGGTCCTATCTTTTTGGTGGTATCGATGCGCTGGGATTCCATTTGCAGGCCGCTGGCGTTCATGTTTCGCATTTTTTTCTACAGATGCTGCCCTACTTGTTCACGATTACCGTGTTGACTGTGGTCATGGCGCGTCGCGGCGGTCGCCTGGCTTCACCCGGATCGTTGGGTCTCCCTTATGACCGGGAGCAACGATAAAATAAAAGGCTTAGAAGGAGAACTTGGTGAAAGAGTTACAAGAGCGAATTTTGGCTGATGGACAAGTAATCGGCAACAATATTTTGAAAGTGGATGCGTTTCTCAACCATCAGATCGATCCCGAGTTCATTCTGCGCATCGGTGGTGAACTGGCCCGGCGCTTCAAGACTGAAGGGGTTACGAAAGTTTTGACGGTCGAGGCTTCAGGAATTGCAGTTGCGATGGCGGCAGCTCTTGCGTTGAAAGTGCCGGTGGTTTTTGCCAAGAAAAAGCAGGCGCTGACCCAGGAAGGGGATGTGTATGCGGCGCCGGTCTTTTCCTTTACACGCAAGGAACATTTGGAGATTACCGTAGCCCGTTGCTTTCTCGCCTCGACCGATGTTGTACTGATTATTGACGACTTTTTGGCGCATGGCGAAGCCCTGAACGGTCTGATTTCCCTGGTTGAGCAGGCAGGGGGCAGGCTGGCGGGTGCAGGAATTGTTATTGAAAAGCGTTTCCAGCATGGCGGGGAACAGATTCGAAAGCGCGGTGTGCGGGTGGAAGCGTTGGCAGCCATTGAACGGATGAAACCCGGCGAAGTAGTTTTTGCCTTGGATGAACACGAAACCGTGGTATAAATTATTTCAAGCAATCAAAATCCCGGTCTGACGGCCGGGATTTTGTACGTTCCATTTTTTTGGCAAAGGGTTTTGGTCTAATTCTGTGGAATAAAAATATAGTTAAGTGAACAAAGGAGGGTACCCAGGTTGATAGTAATGAAAAAATTCAGCTTGCTGCTGTTGTTGATTCTGTTGGCAATAGGCACAACCGCATGTGCGGCGGCAAAACCAGAGGGACGGATCATTCGCGGCAATCCGGCAGCGCCAGTGACGATCGTCGAATTTACCGATTTTCAGTGTCCCTATTGTTCCAGCGGCGCCCGCACTGTCAGTGCGATTATGGCTAAGTATGACGGTAAAGTAAACTTAGTTGTGAAGCATTATCCGTTACCATTTCATCCGGCAGCTTTACCGGCTGCCCTATATTTCGAGGCTATTGCCCTGCAGAGTCCGGACAAGGCATGGCAGTTTTATGATGCCGTATTTGCTAACGCCCGGCAGTTGGTTGATGGCGAAGAATTTTTGAAAGCGATGGCAATCAGCGTTGGTGCTGATTTGACACGATTGGAGAAAGATGTTCGTAGTCCGGAAATTTATAAAAAAATCGCCGCTGACAAACAAGAGTTTGAGCAAGCCAAATATGATGGTGTACCAGTATTTGTGATTAATGGGACGGTCTTGATCGGGGCGCAGCCGCCACAAAAATTTATCGAAGCGATTGATGCGGCATTAAAGAAATAGAGGTCTGATATTTTGACAGGAACCGGATTGTCCCTATTAATCGTTGCCGCGACAGCATTCTCTACACTGGCCATTTTCATGAAAGTTGCCTTTATGGCCGGTGTCAATCTCACCACCTTATTGGCGTTTCGGTTTCTCTTTTCAGCAGGCTTTTGTTTTGCAGCGCTTGGACTGATTGGAAAAAAGATCGTACTGCCCAAGGCACAGTGGGGGCCGGTATTTTTGCTCGGCGGGGTGGTGCACGTCGCAGTATCGATCTTTTATGCGATTTCAGTGCAGCGATTGCCGGCAGCGCTCACAGGCCTGGTGTTTTATCTGTATCCGGCCATGGTGACAGTGATGGCGATTGTGCTTGGTCGTGAGTCGTTGAATCGGTTCCGGTTGGCGGCATTGGCTGTCTGCTTTGTAGGATTACTGCAAGTCATGGGCGTTTCGCTGGGCGTCGTTTCCCTGTCCGGAATGCTGTTCGGCATTGCGGCGGCGTTTATGCAGGCTTGTCATGTTTTGTTGAGCCATTCCATCGTTAACGACGTATCGCCGCTGCTGGCTGTCGGCTGGTCCGCGCTGGCGACTTCCGCGGTTTTCTTTGTCTATGGCGGCATGGATGGAAGTCTGCAATGGAATCTGACGATGCCGGCCTGGGGGGCGATTTTGGGTACCGGCTTCTTTGCCAACTTTATCGGTATCGTCTGTTTTTTTGCCGGCATGAAACGGGTTGGGCCTTCCACCGCCTCCATCGTAATGAATCTGGAACCGGTGTTGACCGTCGTGCTGTCGGTCCTGCTGCTGGCAGAAAGTTTCAGCTGGGGCCAGGCGATCGGCGGCGGAGGAATCTTACTTGGTCTATATCTTTTGCAACGGAAGGAGTCTTCGAGATGAACAGCTTGTCCCTACAAGCGATTCGGGATGCAGCCGCAGCTTTGCATGGCGTGGCCCACAACACTCCGCTTGATCGCAGTTCGACTTTCTCCAATATGATTGGGGCGCCGGTTTATCTGAAGTTAGAAAATCTGCAAAAGACAGGTTCGTTTAAGTTGCGCGGTGCATATAACAAAATTCACTCGTTGGATGAAGTGGAGAAAAAGCGGGGTGTAATTGCTGCTTCCGCCGGTAACCATGCACAAGGCGTGGCTTACGCAGCCAGCCACGCGGGTATCCGTTCCGTCATTGTCATGCCGGAAACAGCGCCGCTTTCAAAAGTGAGTGCAACCAAAGGGTATGGTGCAGAAGTCGTGTTGGCGGGGACTTCGTATGATGAAGCGTTTGCCCGGGCGCAGGAACTGGAGCAAGAGCAAGGCTTGACATTTGTCCATGCCTTTAGTGATGATCAAGTCATGGCTGGGCAGGGTACAATCGGCCTGGAAATACTGTGTGAGTTGCCGGAACTTTCCACTGTAGTTGTTCCGATCGGTGGCGGCGGACTGATTGCTGGAGTAGCGACTGCAATCAAGTCGATTGCACCGCAGGTCAGAGTGGTAGGCGTTCAGGCAGCCGGTGCTGATGCCATGGCCCAATCAAAGCAGGCAGGTTTTCTGACGTCGACTGCGATTGCGTCAACCATTGCAGATGGGATTGCGGTCAAGTCGCCGGGGGACAGAACGTTTGAAGTGATCCAGCAAGTTGTTGATGAAATTGTCACCATTGATGACGAGGCAATTGCCGCGGCCATTTTGATGCTGTTGGAACGGGGAAAGTTGATGGTGGAAGGTGCTGGAGCTGTCGGGCTGGCGGCTTTGCTAAACGGGAAAGTGGCGGCAACAGGACCGGTTGCCTGCATTATATCCGGGGGAAATATCGACGTGAATTTTATTGCCCGCATAATTGAACGGGGCTTGGTCAAAGCAGGACGCCGCAGCATTATCACCACGCGAGTGCCGGATCGCCCCGGGATGTTGCAAAAAATGCTTTCCGTTATTGCCGGCAGTAAGGGGAATGTATTGCATGTTTATCATGATCGCCTCAACCATAGTGTTCCGCTCGGGCAGTGCGAAGTGCAAGTCAGCATGGAAACCCGTGACAAAGAACACACCGCAGAAATCATAGTTGCCTTGCAAAAAGAAGGTTATTGCGTTGCGAAAAACTGATGCTGAAATAAAGGAATTTTGCTGTGTTCTGGACTGGGCTTGAAGTAATTGGCACAGTTGCCTTTGCCGCTGCCGGGGCATTGGTCGGCATCAAGAAACGACTGGATATTTTTGGCGTGGCAATGCTGGCTGTCACGACGGCGGTGGGCGGCGGTATTCTTCGCGATACCCTGATCGGCAACGTGCCTCCGCTGGCGTTTCGCAATCCGCTGTTCATCTTTATCAGTCTGGCGATTGCCGGCTTAGTGTCAATTTTTGTTAAGCAAGTCGCCAGACAGCAGCGGCTGCTCAATTTTTGCGACGCACTGGGCCTCGGTGCGTTCACCGCGACCGGCGCCAGCCTGGCGTTGGCCCAGGACAGCGCATTGCTGGTGATCACGGTGGGCGTCGTTACCGGGACCGGTGGCGGCGTGCTGCGGGATATTTTTGTCAGGGAGATTCCGCTGATTTTTCACACAGAAATTTACGCGGTAGCCGCGGCGATCGGTGCAGCCTGCTTTTATGGATTGCAGATGGTGTTGCCGGTTGATATGGCAATTTATC